>CANHEE010000010.1 GCA_947459655.1 Lewinellaceae bacterium | reverse complement strand
CCATTGAAGGTGGAACCATTACCAAAGTCCCATTTGAAGGTGACGCTTGCATCACGGGGGTCTGAACTGTTGGTAAAAATAACGGGGAAAGGAGCGGTACAGTTGGTTAGGATGTCCGGATTGGTGTTGAAAATAACTAGCGGACTTGCAAACGTTTTGACGGTATCCTTGTAAATTCCGGTGACATCGCAGGACGCAAAATTGGTGGTGATGGCCAACGAAAGGGTAAATTTACCTGCATAAATATAGCTGTGAACCGGATTCGCAATGGTATCTCTTCCGCCGTCACCAAAAAGCCATTTGTAGGATGTAATGTTTATTGCATTGTCCTTGACAACATCGGCCGTAAAAGGAACCTTCAATGGCGTACAACCATTGAGCGGTGCTCCCTTGAATCCGGCAATAGGCTGGGCATAGACCGAAATTCTAACGGTTCCAAGCAATGCGCCGTTGGGGCCGCCGTCTTTCAGTTCGACGACATAATCTCCTGGTTTTGTGTACAGATTAACTGGGTCGGTTAGTTCTGAACTGACATTGTTGCCAAAATTCCAGTAGGGTTTTACCACTCCAGGCTTGTTGGTAAATTTGACGGTCAGTGGGGCGCATCCTTGTGTAATATCTGCCCTCTGAGCCGATATTTTCAGTGAGAAAAAGAATATGATGAGAAAAGATGTAATAAAAGAGTAGCGAGGCATCATTGAGATTTTGCTCTTCATTATCGTCAGCGTTAATTGATTTTGTTTTTTCGGATTGTGCATCCTGAGTAAGAGGGCGCAATCCGTAGATTCAAGCAAAAATATAAAATAATAAGATAAATAATTATTATTATTCTTGTATTTTCATCTACATTTGTAATAAATCACTGACGTTAATCTATGAGGGTTGTTTTTTATATTTTTTTCGCTTTTTGCACCTTTTACAACGCGGCTGCGCAGACCAGTCTGGTGAATACCAACAGGCCTTTACCGAACCTCGGAAAGACGTTTTCAATAGTTGCGCACATCGTATCAGATACCAATGGCATACGTGCAATTGACACCAATAGGTTGAAAAAAGAGCTTGCGCTGATGAACGGATATTTCAGTCCGATAGGGGTGAAATTTGAGGTTTGCAAGGTAAATTATATACCCAATTATACTTTTTTTGCGCTGAAAGACAAAAAGGAATACGGAGAGCTCATCAACCAGAATCGCGTTGACAAGCGGATCAACATGTATTTTTTAGAGTCATATCCTGACGGTGAACTCTTCGGTGATGCCAAATTCAAAGGTATTGCAAAGCCCGACTCTGCAAATGTAATGGTATTGTACAATCATGCTACAGCGGCAAAAATGGCCCACCTGATGGGACATTTCTTTGGTCTTGTGCACACATTTGATATGAAAGGTGAGTTTGTTGACGGATCAAATTGCAAGACGGCCGGTGACAAGATTTGCGACACGCCTGCAGATCCCTTTGAAGAGGGAAGCAATCCATTGGATGATCTTTCCACTGTTGATTTTTGCCGCTTTACCGGCAAGACAAAAGACTTCAAAGGCCAATACTATGTCCCAGATGTAGGCAATATCATGTCAATGTATTATCCGTGTTATTGTTCGTTTTCGCAGGAACAGCTGCGACTAATGGCTGAAAATTATATCAATTCTACGGATAAACTCTGGTAACGACTTTCGAAGATGGAACACAGAGAGCATTCCGTTGGGGAGTTGCTGAAACGACTCTTCACGGATGAGAAGACAAAGCCGATTTTCTTTCAGACCAAAATAGAACTAGCCTGGAGAAAGGAAATGGGCTCCACAATAGATCGTTATACTCAGGATATTTTTCTCAGAAACAGGATACTGTATATCAAGATTACTTCCGCTTCGCTTAAGCAGGAACTCCGCTTTTCCAGAGATAAGATGTTGGAGTTCGTAAATAGAGCCATTAATGAAGAAAACTACGTAACACAAATCATCATCTTGTAGCGCTTCCTGAGCCAGTTAGGTAACCATCTTTTAGCTATCTTGTGATTGACTCCTTTATTTTTTCGCCGAACAGCATTTTCAACGAATTTTGAAAAAAAGACTTTTTGACTTTCTAAAATTTTTACTGTTCCTGAGTGTGGGAATGGGAATTCTTTGGCTGGTATACCGCAATCAGAACGACGCATATCAGGCGCAATGTGCAATCGATGGCATCAGCAGTGCAGAATGCAGCCTGTGGAACAAAATATTGAACGACTTTGGTCGGGTCCATTACGGCTGGATAGCGACGGTAATCGCCAGCTTTATGTTCAGCAACTGGAGTCGCGCAATGCGCTGGAAAATGCTGATTGAGCCTTTGGGGCACAAAGTTTCTGCATCAAATGCCTTTTGGACAATTAACCTCGGGTACTTCGCCAATCTTGGTCTGCCGAGAATCGGAGAAGTGGTCAGGGCGGCGTCTATGTCGCGATATGAAAAAATCCCTTTTGAAAAACTTGTTGGAACCATCGTTGTAGACCGAACCCTCGATGTTCTTTGTCTGCTCGCCGTAATCGGACTGGCATTTGCGTTGGAGTTTGATACCCTATATGCTTTTGTCAGTGAAAAATCAGGAAATCTTAGCGTATCAGGAGGGTTATTTGGACATTTAGTCTTTAAAGTTGCGCTTTTATTAGCCGTTCTCGCTATCGTTTTTCTGATGGTTTTCAGAAAAAAGCTGATGCAATCAGCTGCAGCAGCGAGAATTATGTCGCTTGCGAAGGGGTTTTCTGAGGGGCTGTTAACAGTAAAGTCAACCAGTAATCCACCACTATTTTTGCTGCATACCTTCAACATCTGGCTAATGTACTACCTGATGGCCTATTTTTGTTTCTTCTCCTTCGCACCAACAGACGGATTGTCGCCGGTTGTCGCCCTGATGGTCTATACTTTCGGGGCCTTCGGCATACTTATCCCTTCACCTGGCGGGATGGGAACATACCACGTGCTGGTAATGGCTGCGTTGTCTATCTACGGCGTAAACAGTGTAGACAGTTTTTCATTTGCCAACATCTTTTTCTTTTCGGTAAATATTTTCGGTAGTATTGCCTTCGGGCTGATGGCATTGGTTTTACTGCCCTTGATCAACAAGACTGAGAAGGATTAATCCAATTCTTCGTTTTTGATGCCCAGGGCTAGGATTGCCCTTTCAGATGCAATTTGCTCTGCACTCTTTTTGTTAAAATCATCAGCAGTGGCGATTTTCTCGCCGTCCATTAAAACGGCAACCTTGAAGCGGTCCCTCTTGTCGACTTTGTATTTTGCTATAACCTTGTAGGCGATGGCTTTGCCGTTTTTCTGGCTCCACTCAAGCAGCTGACTCTTGTAGTTATCATCATAGGTCTCCAGCTCATGGATGTCTACAAATTTCCTCAGAATTCTGGAAATGACGAAGCGCTTAGTTCCGACGTATCCAACCTCAAGGTAAACTGCACCGGTAAGTGCTTCCAAAGCGTTGCCCAACATGGCCTGACTCAGTCTGGTGCTGTTGTATTCGCTCAGGATTACGTCCAGTCCCATGTCTTCACTGATCTTGTTCAGGGTCTCCCGTTTGACAATTTTTGAACGCATTTTGGTCAGGAAACCTTCGTCTCCATGCGGGTATTTTTTGAAAAGATATTCTGCGACAATTGTACCGAGGACTGCATCTCCGAGGTACTCCAACCGCTCATTGTTTTTGTAGGCAACATTTTTATCGTTTAATTGGGCGCTGCCATTACTGTTGCTTGATTTATGGTAAAAAGCCAATTTATACAGCGACAAACGGGTGGGGGTATAACCGACAATATCACGCAGTCTGCGGGCCAGATTTTTGTCAGGCGATAAAAAATACGCGTAAAATTGTCTGATTACTCTCACTACCGATTATAGCTTTTTGAAAATTACCGAGGTGTTGTGCCCGCCAAATCCGAAAGTATTGCTCATGGCATACTTTACATCTCTTGACTGCATAGTGTTGAAGGTCAGGTTAAAGCCGGGTTCCAGTTCAGGGTCGTCGGTGAAGTGATTGATGGTCGGTGGTATGAAGCTGTGCTCAATTGCAAGCACGGTGGCAACAGACTCTATCGCACCTGCTGCACCCAGCAGGTGGCCGGTCATTGATTTCGTCGAGCTGATGTTCAGTTTGTAGGCGTATTCGCCAAAAACAGATTTGATGGCAATCAATTCTGCACCATCACCCAACGGTGTTGAGGTTCCATGTGTATTGATGTAATCGACGGCAGAGGGTTCAATTCCTGCATCTCTGAGTGCCTCGTTCATCACACGAATGACACCGATTCCTTCAGGATGTGGAGCAGACATATGGTAAGCATCGCAAGTCATTCCTGCACCAACTACCTCGCAGTATATTTTTGCGCCCCGGGCTACTGCATGCTCGTAATCTTCAAGTATAAGACAACCGCCGCCTTCACCCAAGACAAATCCGTCACGGTCTTTGTCGTAAGGTCGTGAAGCTGTTTTTGGGTCATCATTGCGTTCAGACATGGCTTTCATGGAAGTGAATCCGCCAACAGCGGTAGTGGTAATCACCGCTTCAGAACCGCCAGATATGATGACATCTGCACGTCCCATTCTTATGTAATCAAATGCATTGATCAATGCATGTGACGAACTGGCACAGGCTGAAACTGGAGCGTAATTGACACCCCCGAAGCCCCAGCGTATGGCAATCATTCCTGCTGCCATGTTGGCAATCATCTTGGGTATCATGAAAGGGTTGAAACGCGGCAATTCAGGATTTTTTACGAAGTCTGCGATTTCAGATTCCAGTGTTCCGAGCCCTCCGATACCGGATGCCCAGATCACACCAACCCTATTTTTATCAATAGATTCGAGGTCGAGTCTGGAGTTTTCAATCGCCTCATGCGTGCAGGCGATGGCAAACTGTGTAAAACGGTCATTTTTGCGCACCTCTTTTCTATCGAAATACAGTTCGGGATTGAAGTTTTTGACTTCACAGGCAAAACGCGTTTTGAATTGGCTGGCATCGAAATGGGTAATTTCTCCAGCCCCGCTTACGCCGTTTTTCAATCCTTCAAGGTACTCAGGTACATTGTTCCCGATGGGTGTGAGGGCTCCGATACCGGTAATTACAACTCTTCTCATATAATTTCTTAAAAGTGATAGTAATATGGGAAAAAATAAAGGGCAATAAACAAAAAACAAAATCTTGAATGTATTCCGACATCCTTTTCAGGTGCAGAATTACGCTGGAAACAGATTGTTGTAATCTTTGTTTAATGCCCCTCAGGTCAACGTTTCTTAAGCCGCGTTTGCAGTCAGATATTCAACTGCGTGGCCTACGGTGCTGATCTTTTCAGCTTGGTCGTCCGGAATGTTCACGCCGAATTCTTTTTCAAATTCCATGATAAGTTCCACAGTGTCAAGGGAGTCTGCTCCCAGGTCGTTTGTGAAACTTGCTTCAGGTCTAACCTCGCTTTCGTCAACACCTAATTTGTCAACGATGATTTTTGTTACTCTTTCGGAAATACTTGCCATTTTTACTCTTTTGAAATAATTTGAGTTTGTAAAAAATTTGCCGCAAATATACGGTGTTTCTCGAACGGTGGTTAAAATTTGGATTATTTTTTAAAAGAATTGAATGCAGCGACTGCAAAATGCTGAGCCCCTGAACACTCTCAGGCGAACCTGAACATAATGCGCAGTTGAGCGTAGTTTGGGATCACAGTTCAGGAAGGGAGAGCCAGAAATTGTTGTTTCCCTCGCCCTGCAATATGGTAATTTCACCGGCATTCAGCAGTTCAAGTATGCCCAGAAACGTCACGATGGCGTGTATGCGGTTCTTGCAAATTTCAAAAACGTTTTTGAAATCCAGTTTTTTACCTTTCTCCAGTCTGGACAAGAGGAATTCCTGCTGCTCCTGAATGGTATAGTTGTAGTTGATAATGGTGTGAACGGTCTCCTTTTCGTGCTCGAATTCAAAGCGGTGCATGACATTTTCAAACGCCCGTAGTATCTTGTAAAGCGTCACGGATTCCATTTCTATATCTACCAGCGCCTTTGTGGCAATCTCCTTGAGCTCGCGGCTGATGTTTCCGCGATAATTCCTGTTGGAGCGGTCCTCTTCAAAAGCCCGCATTTCCTCAAGGATACTTTTGTATTTGCGGTATTCGAGAAGTTTCTGGATAAGTTCTTCACGCGGGTCAATTTCATTTCCCTCTTCATCAACTTGTTTTCGAGGGAGCAGTATTCTCGCCTTTATGCGCATTAGGGTAGCGGCGACGAGTATAAATTCACTGGCAAGGTCAACATTCATTTCTTCCATCGCCCTGATGTAATCCAAAAAGTCATTTGCCACTTGCGCAATGGGGATATTATTGATGTCAAGTTCATCCCGCTCTATGAAAAAAAGCAGTAAATCAAACGGGCCCTCAAAGACGGGCAACTTTATGGTATATGTTGCAGTTACAGCCATAGGCAGACAAAGATAGGTGATTTTTGAGCTTGCCCTCGGCAAAATTCAAATAAAATTATGTGTCAATTGCTTAATTTTGCCACCCAACTCAGCACGGCTCACAGATATGCAGATAGAATTGAACTACAAGGTTTTCGGTGAAGGTTTTCCGGTGATAATACTTCACGGATTATTCGGCACACTGGACAACTGGCAGACCATTTCCAGGCAGCTTGGTGAGTATTATAAAGTGTACGTTCCTGACCAGCGAAACCACGGCAAATCTCCCCATACAGAAGCATTTTCATATCCGATTCTGGCAGATGATGTGGCACATTTTATGGATAGTCACCAAATAATAAAAGCCATCATTATAGGGCATTCCATGGGAGGAAAGGCAGCAATGCAATTCGCCTGGACTTATCCGGGCCGGGTGGAAAAACTCGTCGTGCTGGACATAGCCCCGAAGGCGTACCATGGAGGACAGGAGCGCATCATCAATACACTGCTGGGAATTGATCTGGAAAAAGTCGGCGACCGAAAGGAAGTGGAAAGCCAGATGATGGAAACCATTCCGGAGTTTGGAGTAAGACAATTTCTCTTGAAAAACCTGACGAGAAACGAGAACAATGGAAAACTGGAGTGGAAAATGAATCTCAGTGTACTCAGCCGGGAAATCCACAAGATAATGAGTGAAATTGACTCGGGTGTCTTCTCAGGCCCAACCCTGTTTGTCAGGGGCGATCAATCAGATTACATTATCGATTCAGATATACCCGTTATGCGTGAAGGATTTCCTAAGATGAGGCTCGAAACTGTACAAAATGCGGGACACTGGCTGCATGCTGAACAACCGCGGGTACTCATGGAGTTATTGCTGGAATTTCTTCAAAAGTGAACATTGTCATGAAAGAAAAAAAACCTCTTGCTGAGTTTAAATGATATTACCCCATTGAAAAATCAAATTTCATAGTGAAAAAGACCGCCCTTTTATTTCTTGCGATGCACGTTTCGCTGTTTCTACAGGCGCAGGTGATTGTAGGCGTTTCGGCACGTTACGACAACTCCTTCCGCGAATGGGATATTTATGACGACAGTCAGTCGGTCATTGGGGAGTTTGTACAGCGCTGGAAGCAAACAGGTGATTTTACCGAATGGGATGTCCGCTACGCAGACGCAGTTGGTTCGGTCAGACAAAAATGGAAAAACGACAACAGCAGGTGGGAGTTGCGCATCAATGACCAGACCATCACTATGAAAATGCAGTACCCCAATGATCCTTTCCACTGGATTATCACTGATGATGACATTTCGCTAGATTACGCAACCAAGTATTCTTACAAAACAGAAGACTGGTTGGTCACCTCGAAAGGCTATGGGTCCTTTGCTATGTCAGAGTACTATGAGCAGGATCCCCGCGACTGGGAAGTTTTTGATGAATTGGATGATGAAGTTTCTCAGGCCATCAGACTTGCGCTGGCTTTTACCACAATAATTGTCAGCGCTCCCCAAAAATAGCCGCTACAATTCAATGCAAAGGCCATCCCAAGCCATCTCCACTCCGGCCGGGAGTTTTACCGCAGACGCTTTTCCCATATGGTGGCTGATGTGGGTCAGATAAGTTCGGGCGGGTTTTATCTCCTCAATAAATTCGAGGGCTTCGTGCAAATTCATGTGTGCATGGTGGGCGTCATGGTGAAGTGCACCAATAATCAGCACTTTTAGGTTGTGCAGCTTTTTTTTCTGTTCGTTTGTGACCGTTTTGACGTCAGTACAGTAGGCTAGGTCTCCGAAGCGAAATCCCAGAATGTCGAGACTGCCATGCTTTAGTCCGATGCATTCCACAGAAATGTGGCCGATTTTGAATGCACTGCTGCTGTCAATGACCTTCCAGTCAAACCTTGGTACGCCTGGGTATCTGCTTTCTGCAAAAGTGTATGCAAACCTAATTTTCAGGTCGTCCAGCACCCTGCTCATACAGTAGATGGGCATATCAGTCAATTGCCGGAAATTGAAGGGCCTAATATCATCGAGTCCGACAATATGGTCGTTGTGTTCGTGTGTAAGGAGAACGGCGTCCAGTTTTTTTACACCTGCTCTGAGCATTTGTTGCCTGAAGTCGGGTCCTACATCTACGACCAAGGCATCTTCCCTGTGTTCAACCAGAATGGACACCCTCAGTCGGCTGTCCTTTGGGTCAGTTGATCTGCAGACTTCACAATTGCATCCGATAACCGGAACACCCTGTGAAGTACCGGTGCCGAGCAGGGTAATCTTCATGAGATTCAGTCGTCATTTTTTTTGGCACTCACCATCAGTTCTGCCAGATCCGGACAACTTCGCTGTATCGCAGAAAGCACATCAGGATTTTCGTAAATGCCTGTATGGTACTTTTCTTCAAGGGTGTACTGGCATTCAATCTGTTTTTGCTGAAGCGCTTCGCTTTCCATGAGGAGGTCTGACATTTCTTCCGGACTTTTGATGAGTTCGGGGTGAGCTGCCAGGTTTTTGGCTTTTTTATTCAAGGCAATTAGTTCGGCCGAACAGCTGCAATATTCGGTGGCAAGGGCACTATATTCTACAGTTTTATCTGTTAATTGCTCGTTTTTTTGCATATTTTGCGTCTGCTTCGCATCTTGCGAGCACGAAATCGCTGACAGCAAAAATAAGCAGCTGAATTTGGTCAATAGGTGCATCGGATTTTTCTTTAGCCTTGCAAAAGTAATAAAATCAGGAACCAATTCACATTATGCCCGGTTTAATGAAAAGCTTTTATCTTTAGCTCAAAATTATATCAACAATTATTAAATCAATTCGCAGATGAAAAAAAGCATTCTGATTATTTTCGGCGTATTAGCTCTCCTGCTATTTATGGGCTGTAACAGTTACAACGGCATGGTGAACGGCTCTGAAGCCGTCACGGCTAAGTGGGCAAATGTCGAAAACCTGTACCAGCGTCGCTCCGACCTGATTCCCAATTTGGTTGCCACCGTCAAACAAGCTGCCAGCACAGAGGAGGCAATTCTTACGCAGGTAGTAGAGGCTCGTTCAAAAGCCACACAAATAAAAATAGATCCGACCAATGCAACGCCGGAGCAATTGGCTGAATTTCAAAGACGTCAAGGGGAGTTGGGATCCGCACTGGGTCGGCTGTTGGTAGTTTCTGAAAAATATCCGCAGTTGCAGTCTATTCAGGGATTTTCAGACCTTAGCGCTGAACTTGCAGGTTCAGAAAACCGTCTGGCGGTGGCCAGGCAAGATTTTAATACTGTTGTATTGGCGTATAATTCCTCTGTAAAGCGTTTTCCTGCAGTCATTTTCGCGGGAATGTTTGGCTTTAGAGAGCGCGCTTATTTCCAGGCGGAGGCCGGAAGCAAGGCCAATCCAAATGTTGGCAATCTTTTCAATAATTGATTGTTTCTCATAGAAACTACCTATAAAACAGCAGGTGATGTTACCTTTTTTCGAAAAAAATCAGGATTGGCTCAGTCAACAGGAGAAAGACAAACTTTTGGACACTGTCAGGGTGCTGGAGCAAAAGACTTCCGGTGAAATTCGCATTTATCTGGAAGGGGAATGTCCCGTGGAAGATGCTATGATGAGATGTCGAGATTTGTTTTCGCACTTGGGCATGCACCTTACAAAAGAACGCAACGCAGTACTGCTCTACATTGCCACCAATGACCGAAAATACGCGATTTTTGGCGATAGAGGAATTTATGAAAAAGCCGGTGAGGCATTCTGGCAGCAGAAGGGCGGCATGTTAAAAGAATATTTCAGCAGAGGAGCATATGCCGCCGGAATTGAATCCTGTATTCAAGATATCGGAGATGCACTCGCCACATTTTTCCCGCCGGTTTCTGCCAATAAAAATGAGCTCCCGGACGACATTGTTTTTGGGAGATTTTGATTTGAAACCTATGAAAAGACCACTATTCAGAATAATATTTTTGGTGTTGTTGTGTCGGATAGGTCTTGCTCAAAGCCTGCCAGCCCGCCCCGACCCTCCGCGTTTGGTCAATGATTTTGCGGATGTACTGAGTGATGAAGAAGAACTTGCGCTTGAAAAGAAACTCGTTAGCTTTGAAGATTCCACAAGTACGCAGGTTGCGGTCATTACCATCCGCTCACTGGAAGGGTACACAGTCGAGGAAATTGCCCACAAGTTTCTGCGCGACTGGGGAGTTGGACAAAAAGAAAAGAATAACGGTGTCGTTATACTCAGCGCCATCGAGGATCGAAAGGTAAACATCCAGACGGGCTTGGGTATGGAAGGTGTGTTGCCCGACATGATTTGTAAGCGGATTATCACGCGTCATATCGTTCCGGCATATAAGCAGAAAAATTACTTCGAAGGTTTGGACAAAGCCACTGATAGCATTATCAGCATTTCTGCAAACGAGTACTCGGATGATGCGGGTGAGGGAGATGCTGACGCTTCTGTTTGGGTTATACTACTTATCATGATTGGTATTTTTCTGTTTGTGTCTGCCATGGCGCGAAGGGGTCAAAGAAACGGAACAATACTCAGCAGACGCGGTTACACAGGATGGGATGGCGGTGGTTGGTGGTATATGCCGGGTAACCGTGGTGGCGGTGGAGATTCCGGCAGTGGAGGCGGTTTTGATTTTGGTGGATTCGGTGGTGGCGATGGCGGTGGCGGTGGCGCCAGCGGCAGCTGGTAGTCATTTTTTAGGTATCTTATCTGTTATGCTCCGGGTTGAATACAATGTAAATGACTCAAAAATAAAAAGCCACGCATTCGGGCAGTTTGCTTGTGAATGCGTGGCTTTGTTTTTAAGGCATAGCCTTTAAATGTATTATCTGACTGAATTGACGATCGCCTTGAATGTTTCAGGGTGATTCATCGCGAGGTCAGCCAATGCTTTGCGGTTCAGACCGATGTTTTTTGTGTTCAGCATGTGCATGAAACGGGAATAGCTTAAGCCTTCCATTCTTGCTGCGGCATTGATACGGGCAATCCACAAACGTCGGAAAGCGCGCTTCTTCGCACGGCGGTGAACAAAAGCATAAGCCATACCTCTGTCAAGGGTGTGCTTAGCAACGGTAAGAACTTTTGAACGGGCTCCGAAGTAACCTCTGGCAGCCTTCAGAATTTTTTTGCGTCTTTTGCGCGACGCCACGTGATTTACCGAACGAGGCATAATAGGGTGTTTTTAGTACAACGAAGTGAGCCTTTTTAAGCGAAAGAGTAACGGTAGCGCAATGCATTTTGACCGTTTCCTACTCCCACAAATGAATGCATGTTCACAAATCGGCTGCTTTCATCTTCGTTCTCGTTAAAGAAATTGGGTTTTCGTGCTGCAAATTAGAGTGCAAGCATCATTTTTACGCGTGGCAGATTAGCACTATCAACCATTCCCCATTCGCCGTTTACGGCTTTGCTGCGCTTACTTTTACCATCGAAACGGTGGTTGTGGTTTGCGCGAGGACGCTTGATTTTGCCGCTACCAGTCACTTTGAAGCGCTTTTTCGCACTCGAGTGTGTTTTAATTTTCGGCATGATGAAAATAAATTTTTAAAATGAGGTGCAAAGGTAGGGTAAATAATCATGTGACACAAATTTTTTTTACAAAATCTTCAGCTTGAAATATAGTTGCAAATGTGTTGATAAGAATGATCCGGATGTTCTGCACGCTCTGTATTGAAAAGCCAGTAAATTCGCAAATTTGCACTTTTTTTCTCCTCGTCGGTTTCAACTTTTTGATCTGTATCAGTGTTAGGCAGCTGTTAAATTTGCTATTATTTTCGTGAACACCGTATATTTGCTCTTCGAAGAATTTCAACTGCAGGAATACCTGAAGTTGCAGTAGAGGATAAAGTTTAAATGATTTTAGGATATGAATTCATTGGAAGCACAATTTGAGGCCCGCATCGCGGCAGAAGATAAAATCGAGCCGAAAGACTGGATGCCGGACCACTACAGGAAGACGCTTATCAGGCAGATCTCTCAGCATGCACATTCAGAAATAGTTGGTATGTTGCCTGAAGGCAACTGGATAACCCGAGCGCCCTCACTGCGTCGTAAGGCAGTTCTCCTGGCTAAGGTTCAGGATGAAGCCGGCCATGGTTTGTACCTATATAGCGCAGCCGAGACCCTCGGAGCGGACAGAGATACGCTCATCAACGATCTTCACAGTGGCAAAGCCAAGTACTCCAGCATTTTCAATTATCCGACACTGACCTGGGCGGACATGGGCGCCATCGGTTGGCTCGTTGACGGAGCCGCAATTATGAACCAGGTGCCGCTTTGTCGTACGTCGTACGGTCCGTACGCACGGGCCATGGTGAGGGTATGTAAGGAGGAGAGTTTCCACCAGCGTCAGGGGTACGAGATCATGCTGACTTTATGTCGTGGTAGTGCAGAGCAGAAGGCTATGGCCCAGGATGCGCTCAACAGATGGTGGGCACCTTCGCTGATGATGTTTGGACCCAAAGATGCCGACTCGCCGAATACAGAACAGTCTATGCGCTGGAAAATCAAGCGCTTCAGCAATGACGAGCTTCGCCAGAAATTCGTAGATGCAACAGTTCCTCAGGCGGAATACCTTGGTCTTACCATTCCGGATCCTGACCTAAAGTGGAACGAAGAAAAGATGGGTTATGATTTTGGTGAACTGAACTGGGAGGAGTTCTATAATATCGTCAGCGGCAATGGTCCGTGTAACAGACAGAGAATTCAGGCGCGCAAAAAAGCTTACGACGAGGGAAAATGGGTTCGGGAAGCAGCAATGGCGCACGCAGAAAAAATGAAGACAAGAAAAGAATCTCAGGCGGCTTGATTTTTCATGCGCTTGGATTGGTCTCCGTGCTGAATTTCTAAAATAATTGGGAAAAGTCAGCTTTTACAGTGAGATATTCGGTAATGCCCCCGGTCTGTTTCTGGCCCGGGGGCATTTTTTTGAGAAAACAAATAGTTAATGTCAGGTTTCCGCAATTTGTTGACACATGTTTTGATGCGCAATATTATTTATTCCTGATGCTTACTACGGTTCGAAATGCCACCACATTTTAGTATTTCAGTGTAACCAAAAGGCAATAGGATGAGGCCTGCTCTTTTGTCAGAGTTGCAACTTTTTTTAATGTTTAATGCCTTGAATTAATAGGGAATTATTACTTTTGTAATGTACAAATGCGTTGAGCATCATTTCATTAACCGACTTTTATTTATCAAAATGCGAAAAAATCTCATATTACTGCTCTGCACTGCTACTGTTTTCTGCAACTTCAACCCGATTTTTGCACAATCAGAAATGGCCAAAGCCGAAAAAAAACCTCATCTCTCTTGGGAGCTTGGAGTCCTTGCCGGAGGATCTTTTTCACAGAATGACATGATAAATGTTGGTCTGAGGGAAGTGCATCCGGCAGGCTCAGTATTTATCAGAAAAAATGTCACAAAAACGCTTGCGTTGAGGGCCGGACTGGTTAGTGGAAGCATTTCTGGAAACGATAAAAATACAGATAGTCATACCGGCAGGGGGTTCTATTTTGACTCCCCGTTCAAAGAATTTTCGTTGATGGCTGAATTTGACCTTATGGGCGAAAAACGGTACAGAGAATCCGGTTTTGAACAGACCTGGTCCCCATACATTGGCATCGGAGCTGGTTTGTGCATTACGCAGCCGAAAAACACTTACTATAACGAATTGGGTAATAGCCGCTTGGCCGGACCGATTGCGGCGGATAAATTCAATGCCAAAGAAAAAAACAATCGTTTTTTCACCACGCCTATCGTGTTGGGACTGAAGAGGGATATCAACGAGAAGCTACTGTTTCACGCAGAGGTGGGTTTAAGGCTGATTTACAATGATTACCTTGACGGCGTCAGTCTTTCGGGTAACCCCGCCAAAAATGATACGTATGCATTTGGTTCCATGGGGATTAGTCTGAGACTTGGCGGAGGCGGAGCCGAATAATTCAAATTTTAGGGTCGTTATTCTTCTTTTGAATCTTAAGGCGTCATTTGGCTAAAGCATGAGTAATGGATTTCAATCTCCAATAGTTTTCTCGGGGAATAAAGGTTAAAAATTGGTGCTGAAATTAAAAAATGCGCTGTACCTCTCGGGACAGCGCATTTTTTAATTTTAAGGTTTGCGGAACCCACTATTCCGGGCAATATTTTTGGTATAGTGTAAGTTAAATTGATAAAATTCCTTACATTTGCAGCTTGTTCTTACAACTTTAACTTGTTTTTTGGGTTGAAGACACGTTGGCTTTTTTTCAAATCGTTTTGAGGCAGAATCAAACCTTTTATGCAATATTCATTTGGTTTTCAGATTATGGGAAACCAATTCAACCATAGATTTTTATGAAAATAGGCACGATAAAGGAATCGCGCAAGGATGAAAACCGGGTAGCCCTATCACCCAACGTTTGCAAACAACTGATCAAAAATGGCTTCGAATGCTATGTGGAAAGCGGAGCGGGAGCCAATTCTTATTTCCTTGACGAGCACTACAAAGAGGCAGGTGCCCATGTAGTCAGTTCAGACGATGTGTTGTCGAAAGTTGATGTGCTTTGCAAGGTTAACCCACTTAGTGATGAAGAAATAGCCAGGCTCAGGACTGGGATAATCGTCATGTCACTAGCTTTTCATCTTGTCAACAGAGAGACTGTCGAAAAAATCAACGCACGTGGTGCCACGCTTTTCAGTATGGATGCTATCCCGAGGATTTCGCGTGCTCAGTCTATGGACGTTTTGAGTTCTCAAAGCAACCTGGCAGGCTACAAGGCCGTCATGCTTGCTGCCAACGAGTCCAGCAAAATCTTCCCGATGCTTATGACTGCTGCAGGTACCATTACACCGGCTAAGGTGGTCATTTTCGGTGCTGGTGTTGCCGGCTTGCAGGCAATAGGAACGGCAAAGCGCCTGGGTGCGGTAGTGGAAGTGTCAGATATCCGTCCGGAAACCAAGGAAGAAGTGGAGTCGCTGGGTGGAAAATTCATATCATTTGATACGGGAAATGTCGTCATCGAAGGCGGCTATGTAAAAGAGGCCGGAGAAGATACTTTGTCAAGGCAGCGGGAAATTCTAAAAAAACACCTCGCGGCGGCAGATGTAGTAATCACAACTGCATTGGTTCCCGGTAAAAAAGCACCGGTACTTGTAACATCCGAAATGGTTGGGGTCATGAAGCACGGCAGCGTTATTGTGGATATGGCTGTAGAACAGGGTGGTAACTGCGAACTCAGTGAAATGGGAACCGTCAAGGTAGTGAATGGCGTAAAGATTGTTGGTTACGCTAACCTTCCTTCCTTATTACCGTCCAACTCGAGTGAAGCATATGCCAAGAACATTTATGCGTTTTTAACACATCTTGCCAGCAAAGATGGCTTTAAGTGGGACATGGAAGATGAAATTACTGCCGGAACGCTCATCTGCCGCGACGGAAAAATACTAAAATCGTAATCTGTTAAAATATGGAATCAGTTTTTCAATTTATTGCTGAAAATCAGCTGATGATCTACCTGGTCATTCTGATGATTTTCGTTGGTATTGAACTCATAGAGAAAGTTCCGTCTGTACTGCACACGCCCCTGATGAGCGGTGCAAATGCCATCCACGGGGTAATTATCATTGGTTCGATCATCATTATGGGACAGGCAGAAGATATTTTTGCCACTGTTTTGGGTTTTATCGCAGTTTTCTTCGGCACACTGAATGTCGTGGGGGGATTTGTGGTGACCGATAGAATGTTGGAAATGTTTAAAAAGAAAAAGTAAATGTCACATAATATCCTCGATTTTTTATACATCTTGTCATCGCTGAGTTTCATTTTTGGAATCAAGCTTTTGTCCAAGCCAGGAACGGCCAAACAGGGAAATCTGATTGCAGCGGCGGGTATGACCATAGCCATACTTGGAACTATTTTTCTGAATGATACGGTCAAAATGAGCAACTACCCCTGGATATTCGGGGCTTTGGTTTTGGGATCTGTAGTGGGTACTGTCATGGCCAAAAAGGTTATGATGACCAAAATGCCACAGATGGTATCTTTCTTTAATGGAATGGGTGGTGCATGTGCATCCATCATTTCCATTGTAGAGTACAACCACATGTTACACACGAATACCGGCTCTCCGACAAAGACAGTAATCTTGTTGCTTGGGCTGATTATCGGAACGATTTCATTTTCAGGTTCAATGATTGCTTACGGCAAATTGGAGGAAAAAATCAAAGACTTCTACCTTCCGTTCCAGCAGGTCTTTAACGTCCTACTGCTTGGGTCAACTCTTGCGATCACGATTGGTCTTGCGCATGGTTATACACAAAGCCATGAGTTGATTTATGCGGTTCTTGGTATAAGTTTCATCTATGGACTGTTCTTTGTCTTTCCGATTGGTGGTGCTGATATGCCGGTTGTCATTTCTTTGCTCAATTCGTTTACCGGAGTAGCAACTGCCTTCGGCGGTTTTCTATACGACAACAAGGTCATGCTTTTTGGTGGTATCCTGGTCGGATCTGCAGGAACATTGCTGACCGTTGTAATGTGTAAAGCGATGAACCGCTCGCTGACCAATGTGCTGCTGGGCAACTTTGGTGGCGGTGCTTCTTCAGGTTCCGGGAAATCTATTTCGGGCAACATCAAGGAAATTAGCTCTTCAGATGCAGCGGCATTGATGAAATACAGTAAAAAAGTGGTTGTTGTTCCAGGATACGGATTGGCAGTTGCTCAGGCGCAACACATCGCCAAAGAGCTCGAAACTGTGCTCGAAGCGGAAGGTGTAGAAGTGAAATACGCCATCCACCCTGTAGCCGGCCGGATGCCCGGACATATGAACATCCTGCTCGCAGAGAGCAACGTGAGCTATGATAAGTTGCTTGAAATGGATGTCATCAATCCTGAATTTAAGAATACTGATGTAGTACTGGTTGTCGGGGCAAATGACGTAGTGAATCCTGCGGCAAAGACCGATCCAGGTTCTCCTATCTATGGTATGCCTATTTTAGAGGTGGAAGATGCAGCCAACATCATCGTGATGAAAAGAAGTATGAAATCCGGTTATGCCGGCATTGAAAACGAACTTTTCTACAATCAGAAAACCAGAATGCTGTTTGGGGATGCCAAGAAAATGCTGGCTGAACTGGTCAATGAAATGAAGGCTAGCTAATTATGTTTTCGAAAGTTATCCGGTGATCTTCTGATTGAATTGGTCTGGTTAGTGTGCAACTTCTTTATGGCGTAAATTGCTGCTAGTATGAAAGTATAGGTTATTGTCGCTAACATGTTTCTGGTTTTCATTAAAAACGTCTGAAAAGTCATTTAATTGTTCGGTTTTCGATAATACTTATTATCCTGACAAACTTGTAATTATCCCCTTACCGGCTGTTTGTACAGTGGCCAATCGTCAAAGTCATTTACAGCTCAGTAAAATCTGCAAAGCATGTCATTTCGGTTAATGTTTGTAATGCTGTGTTTTTTTCAAATGGCACAGGCACAGAAGCAGAATCTATCCAGTCACTGGGTAGATTCTGTTTTTAATTCCATGTCCTTTGATGAGCGGCTGGGCCAGTTGTTCATGATCAGGGCACACTCCAATAAGGATGCTGCTTATGAAGAAATGGTCGCTGCTCAAATCAGAGACTACCACGTCGGAGGACTTTGCTTTTTTCAGGGTACTCCTGAAAAACAGGCACAGCTTACCAATTATTATCAAGGTATTTCTTCCCGAGTACCCCTGTTTGTCGCAATGGATGCAGAGCACGGCCTTGGCATGCGGCTGATGGACAACACCATTAGTTTTCCGCGCTCACTTGCATTGGGAGCCATTCAGGACAACCGAATGCTCTATGAAGTCGGGTCAGTCATTGCTGGGCACTGTCGCAGGCTGGGTGTGAATATCAATTTTGCTCCCGTTGCCGACATCAACAACAATGCCCTCAATCCCGTAATCGGTCTGAGGTCATTTGGAGAAGATTCCTACAATGTTATCAGAAAATCCTATCAGTACATGAAAGGCCTGCAGGATAATCGCGTGATGGCCTGTATGAAACACTTTCCCGGACATGGCGATACTGATGTAGATTCTCATTATGATCTTCCGCTGATTTGTCATGGACGTGTTCAGCTCGATAGTCTCGAACTTGCCCCTTTCCGGGCCCTGTCTCAGCATGGTATCCAAAGCGCAATGGTGGCGCACCTCAATGTACCTTGTCTGGATACTACAGCCAATTTGCCCACGACGCTCTCCAGGTATGTAGTCAGCGATCTTTTAAGAAAAGATATTGGTTTTCAGGGTTTGATATTTACAGACGGGATGGAGATGAAGGGCGTGGTAAAGTACTTCAAGGATGGGGATGCTGAGGCGATGGCACTGGCGGCTGGCAATGATATCATTCTTTTGCCGGAAAATATCCAGCTTGCATTTGCAAAAATCAAGGATTTTCTTGCTGCAAAAAAAATTGATACGGCTCAGGTATACGGGAGTGTAAAGCGTGTGCTTGCAGCAAAATATGCCCTACAGTTGCATTTGAATAGGGAAAAAATAAAGGTGGAAAACATCAATGCTGACTTGAATCTGTCGACAGATTTGTCGCTCAACAGAAGGTTGATTGCCAATGCCCTGACCACTGTGCGGAATCATGATAATCTCATTCCTGTTCACTCGCTCAAGGGTATCGCGACCCTTAGTATCGGAAAAAATGAAAATACTGTATTTCAGACGACTCTGGATCAGTTTGCCGAGATGAAACACCTTTTCATGTCAAAAACGGCAGCGGATACGACTGTTAAATCTGTAATTGCGGCTCTGTCAAAAGAAAAGCTCGTCATTCTGAGTCTTCATGAACTGAATGGGAGACCCAAAAGCAATTTTGGTGTCACCGACCAGATGGTTGAGGTGGCAACTGCGCTCGCATCTAAAACCAATGTCATTCTGGTGGTATTCGGGACACCTTATGTTCTCAAATATTTTGACAACAATCCTTGTGTGATGGAAGCATACGAAGACTCGCCATTGTACCAGGAGCTTGCAGCGCACGCCATTATGGGTGTTTCTGGAACCAACGGAAGACTGCCGGTTACTGCATCGGACAAAAGCAAGGTCGGTTCAGGTGTTACTACATCGTCGCTCAGTCGTTTGGGTTCAGATTATCCTGAAAGCGTAGGAATGAGTTCTGTAAGACTTGCCAAAGTGGACGAGTTATGTAATGATTTGATAGCCAAAGAAGCCGCCCCGGGATGCGTGGTGTTGGTTGCCCGAAACGGCAAAGTCATTTACAACAAGGCCTTTGGCTACCACACTTACGAAAAACAGGTCCCAATGAGTACAGGAGATATTTTTGATCTGGCATCGGTGACCAAAATCTCGGCCACGACACTTTCGCTGATGAAGCTTCAGGGAGAAGGGTTGCTGGATATGAAACAACCCATGGCGAAATACCTTCCTGAACTCAAAAAAAGCAACAAGGAGGGCATAACACTGGAGGATATCTACACGCATCAGGCGAGGCTTCAGCCCTGGTTGAAATTTTACGAGAAAACCCTGGACAAATCCGGCGATAAAATAAAACCATCCCTAGATTTTTATCGTGCCATCTGCACAGATGCCTTTCCGACACCTGTGGCTGCCAACCTGTACCTAAAAAAAGACTACGACAAGGAGATTTACAAAGAAATCATCAAATCAGAGCTAAGGCCTCAAAAAGAATACAAATACAGTGACCTTGGGCTAATCCTCAGTGCCAGGATGATTAAAAAAATCACAGGAAAGTCACTGGACGAATTTACAAAAGCGAGTTTCTATGAGCCGCTTGGCATGAAGACTACTGGATTTTTGCCATTGCGATCGCTCCCGGTTGAAAAGATTGTACCTACAGAGGAGGATGATTATTACAGGATGCAGCGCGTTCAGGGGTATGTTCACGATATGGCCTCGGCTATGCTGGGAGGCGTCAGTGGTCACGCAGGACTTTTCAGCAATGCCGGAGACCTGGCCAAATTGTACCAGATGCTCCTCAATGGGGGTAGTTATGCGGGTGTGCGCTATCTTCAGCCGGACGTCGTTCAGCAATTTACCAGCAGGCAGGCAGGATCGACCCGCCGGGGTTACGGCTTCGACATGAAGGAACTGGATCCGGCAAAAACTCAGACTGTCGCAGCTTCCGCCTCCGAACTGACCTTTGGACATACTGGATTCACGGGAATATGCGTGTGGGTAGACCCAAAGTACAACCTCATTTACATTTTCCTGTCCAACAGAACCTATCCCTCTATGGAGAACAACAAACTAATGAATCTCGATTACAGAATCAAAATTCAGCAGGCCATTTACGATGCGATGATGTAGTTGCCGGGGCGCCCTGCTGGACCAGGACTAATCCCCCAATTATTTGTCATTTGCTCAAATTAGTCTTACCTTTGTGGATAATTAATCATCGGGTTGATGTCTCCTCAAACAGCAAATAAACACAAAAATGGCTAAAAAAACAGAAGAGTTTCACTGTTCATTTTGCGGTAGAAACAAAGCAGATGCGCAACTGTTGATAGCGGGTCTGGAAGCGCACATTTGCGAAACCTGTGTGGGACATGCCCAGGACATTATCGATCAGGAACTCCCGCAGGGGAGGAAGAAAACGCACAAAGATGCTTCACAGGGAGACAAGCAACCGAAAGGTGCATCAGCAAGGCTTCCGGAAAATGTAAAGCCAAAAGACATAAAAGCCCATCTTGATCAATATGTTATCGGACAGGATGAAGCAAAGAAAGTGTTGTCGGTAGCTGTTTACAACCACTATAAAAGACTGAATCAGCCGAAACGGCAGGACGATGTAGAGATTGAGAAGTCAAACATACTATTTGTCGGAAGGACGGGAACTGGTAAAACGCTGATTGCCAAGACCATCGCAAAGTTTTTAAATGTTCCGTTTGCCATCGTTGATGCCACTGTTTTTACTGAGGCAGGCTACGTGGGTGAAGATGTAGAAAGCATCCTCTCCAGATTGCTGCAGACATGTGACTATGATGTAGATGCAGCAGAAAGGGGGATTGTGTACATCGATGAAATAGATAAGATTGCACGAAAGAGCGATAATCCTTCCATCACGCGCGATGTGTCAGGCGAAGGTGTACAGCAAGGTCTTTTGAAAATGCTGGAAGGAAGTGAAGTGAGTGTGCCACCTAATGGTGGTCGCAAACATCCTGAGCAGAAACTCATCAAACTAAATACGGAAAACATTCTGTTTATCTGTGGAGGTGCATTTGATGGTATAGAAAAAGTGATTGCCCGAAGACTAAATACGCAGGTCATTGGATTCAAAGGGGCAGATAAGGAGAATATTGACGAGCAAAATTTGCTCCAGTACATCAACCAGCACGATGTGAAAACTTTCGGTCTGATTCCTGAACTTGTCGGTAGATTGCCTGTAGTTGCACATCTTGAGCCACTTGACGCAGCCGCCCTAAAGGCCATCCTGACGACCCCCAAAAATGCGCTGGTTAAACAATATGAAAGATTGTTTGAATTAGAGGGCATAAAGTTGACCTTCTCCGAGGAGGTTCTCGATTACATCGCAAAAACAGCATTGGAATATGAACTTGGCGCAAGAGGTCTGCGGTCAATATGTGAAGCCATTATGACCGATGCCATGTATGAACTCCCCTCTGAAGGCAATGTGAAGTCATTTGAAGTGACCATGAAATACGCCATGCGCAAGCTGGAAAGTTCTAAATTAATGAACCAGATTAAAAATGCTGCTTAGTTTTTTGGTTTGACCACAAATCTGATTCCCGGCGGCCTTAAACCACTGTTCTATGCTATTATCCATGACCGGTTTCGGCAAAGCGTCTTCCAGTATAGGAGATAAAAACATCTCCGTTGAGTTGCGCTCATTAAACAGCAAGGTTTTTGACCTCCGTCTGAAAGTCCCGTCTTATTTTAGAGAAAAAGAGCTTGATTTACGCAGAATCATGACCGAAAGGGCAGAGCGTGGGAAAGTTGATTTGGTGATCACCGTCACTTCCATGACGGGCGAAGAATCCGGATTTGGACTCAATGTACCCCTATTTAAAAAGTACTGCAATGAACTTACAGCACTTAGTCAGGAGCTTGGTTTGGGTACCACAGATTTAATGCAGTCGGTTCTTCGGATGCCCAATGTAATTATGATGGACGAAACCGAAATCGATGAAGAGGAATGGTCGGTGGTTACCCGCACCCTCGATGAGGCAATTGAGCATTTCATCAGTTTCAGGAGAAGGGAAGGAGAAGCGATGGAAAACGCACTCATATCTCACGCATCATCCATACTTGAAAATCTCTCCAGCCTCCTTCCTTATGAAATGCGACGACAGGAAAAGGTCAGGCAACGCATCAGCCAGAATCTGGATGAATTTATGGGTAAGGAAAATGTGGACAAGAATCGATTTGAGCAGGAAGTGCTATTTTACCTTGAAAAAATAGATATCGCCGAGGAAAAAGTGCGGTTGGAGCAGCATTGCAAATATTTCATTGAGCAGATGAAAAAGGCAGATCCCATTTACAAAGGCAGGATGCTAAGCTTCGTCAGTCAGGAAATTGGCCGCGAGATCAATACGCTTGGTGCCAAGGCATATGATTCTGACATTCAGCATTACGTTGTGAAAATGAAGGAGGATCTGGAAAAAATCAAGGAATTGCTGGCAAACATCGCCTGATTTCATCAAAAGAGATTGTCGACATGATAGATGTAGAAAAAGTAAAACCATATAACGAAAACGACGGGAAGAAAAAGCAGATAGCGCGGATGTTTGATCAGGTAGCCGGCTCATACGACTTTCTAAATCGTTTGCTATCGCTGGGGATTGATGTTTACTGGAGGAAAAAGGCCATCGCGAAATTGCGTAATCTTCAACCCGGACTTGTACTGGATGTCGCCTCCGGCACTGCTGATGTGGCGCTGGAAATTTTCAGGCAATTGAAAGTTGAAAGGATAACGGGTATCGATATTTCAGAGAAGATGCTGGAGCTGGGTAGAAAGAAAGTGATCCGCGCCGGTGCTGAAGGAGTGATTCATCTTCAGATAGGTGACGCCGAAGATTTGCAGTTTTCCGATAATGCTTTTGATGCCATTACCGTTTCCTTCGGGGTCAGAAATTTCGAAAATGTTGAGAAAGGCCTGCAGGAGTTCAAGCGCGTATTAAAACCCGGTGGAAAGTTAATTGTGCTCGAATTCTCCCGACCGAGGGTATTTCCGTTAAAACAGTTGTTCAATATATATTTTAGGTATATTTTGCCGTTTATCGGCAGGGTAACTTCAAAAGACCCAAGGGCATATGCCTACCTCTACGAATCAGTGCAGGCGTTTCCCGATAGGGAGCGGTTTACGGTACTAATGGAAAAATCCGGATTTCAGAACCCGGTTTATGAAGCATGGACGGCTGGTATAGTTTGCTGTTATGTTGGTTCAAAATAAAAATGACAGGAACAGCGGGAGAATATACCCTTCCGATGCTCAGTCACCCAAAATAGACGGAATGAATAAATTATTTTCAGTGATTATCGTCTTGCTGCTGCTGGTTCAGCATGCCACCGCTCAATCGGCAAGGGAGAATTACAATTACATGGATTTCAATCAGAAGCCTTATTATTTTGGCATCACGCTGGCATATAACCAGTCTGATTTCCTGGTCAAGAGATCGAGCAATTTTATCCTGAACGATACATTCCGTATGGTGCAAAGTCGGAACGGACCCGGTTTCAACCTTGGAGTAGTGTCAAACCTAAAAATCGGTGAATATTTTGACGTTCGTTTTTTGCCGACCCTTTCATTTGCTGAGCGCAATCTTTACTATAGGAAAGTCAGAGACAAAGACGACAGGCCATTGCTACGCGAAACTTTCAGTTCGGTACTTGTAGAAATGCCCTTTCAGCTGAGGTACAAATCGGCTCCTTATCATGATAAGCGACTCTTTATGGTTGCAGGGGTCAAGTATGCGTACGATGTAGCCACTAATGCCCGCACTGTACAGTCCAGAAGGGGGGAGATCATCAGGGTGTCACCTACCGATTTCTCCTTTGAAATAGGTGCAGGAATCCAAATTTACTTCCCGTTTTTTATATTCTCTCCGGAGATCAAGTTTTCGAGGGGTCTGACCAATCAGCTGATTTACAACGCAGCGCTACCGAAATCTACGGTGCTTGATCAGGTGATTTCTCAGGGTCTGACCCTATCCTTTCATTTTGAGGGATAAACGGTCGGCTACGCTGGTGCAAACCTTAATATTTTGTTACAATTTGTCAAAAACCTTCTTTTTTTCACTTAAAAGTATGATTTTTGGTCTTGCTTTTGGAGTTTTTAGCTTCAAAAGCAAGTTTTTTTTATTAACCTAATCAAGATTATAAGCATATGCAATTAACGACATTGATTATTTATTTTGCGCTCTCAGGTGCATTGCTATCCGGGCTGATTTACTATCTCCGTTGGCACAGGCAAATAGCCATGACTTTTTTTCAATGTTTTTGTGGGGTTTGGTTTGTATTCTCCGGACTGGTAAAAGCGATTGATCCGATTGGAACAGCTTACAAGCTGGAGCAGTATTTCGCAGAATTTGAAGGAACCTTTGCCGGTGCGGGCTGGAAGCAGTTGGGCGCTTTGTTCCCACTGATGAGTAAATACAGTATCTGGTTGGCTGTATTCACGATTATCCTGGAAATTCTACTTGGTTTTATGTTGCTGTTTGGTATAAGAAACCGTCTGACTGCCTGGCTGTTCTTCGGACTAATGTTGTTTTTTACAGCGCTTACAGGTTTTACCTATCTTACCGGTTATGTTCCTTCCGGAATCAACTTCTTTGAATTTTCCAAATGGGGTCCCTATGTAAAAACGAATATGCGTGTCACCGACTGTGGATGTTTTGGTGATTTCATCATTCTGGAGCCCAAAATATCCTTTTTCAAGGATCTGTTTTTGATGCTACCAGCCCTGTTTTTTGTAATCAGATCTAGTTGGATGCATCGCTTGTTTACCCGTCGATTCAGATTTACGGCGGGGACGCTGGCTATCCTGTTGTCCCTGATATTTTGTTTCCGTAATTTTTACTGGGATTTGCCTATGGTAGACTTCCGTCCGTTCAAGGTTGGAACAAATTTGCCGGAGCGCAAGAGACTTGAGGAAGAAGCTGCAGCAAAAGTCAAAATTACCGCTGTGGTCATGGAAAATGAGAAGACGGGAGAAAAGAAAAAGCTGGTTATTCCTGAAGGACAGGATTATGCAAAATTCTATGTTGATGTCATTTTCAAGGAATACACCAAGGAGGACGGCTGGAAAGTTCAGGATCTAATCAAGTCAGAGCCTGAAGTACGCCATACCAAAGTGTCGGAATTTCAGGTATATGACACCACCGAATCAGAGTCTGATGTAACGGAGTCTCTGCTCAGCGACCCAGAATACAGTTTTATGATTATAGCCTATAAACTACCTCACGGCAAAGTAACTGAGAAGTCGCTGATGAGGTACGACACATTGCACATCATAGATACGATGCGAAATGGCAAAAATGTGACTGTTGTTAAAAAAGATTCCGTTCAGCAGAAGGAAATACCTTTTGTGGAAGTTGACTGGGACAAGGATTATCTTGAACTGTATAAGTCCAAAGTAAACCCTTTTGCGGCAGCGGCAGCGAAAAATGGCAACAAAGTTGCCGTCATCACGCATGACCAGCCGATTGTCATTCGTCAGTTCGCCAAAACGATTGGTGCTGAATATCCATTGTATCAGGCTGATGATATCCTGCTGAAGACGATGATACGCTCGAACCCTGGCGTGATGCTGATGAAAAATGGTACCGTGGTCAACATGTGGCACATCAAAAGGCTGCCGGACTTCGAGGAGATTAAAAACAATTTTATGAAGTAGAAATAAATAGACCGGATTTTGATCAAAATCCGGTCTATTTTATGGCAGATGGAGCCAGTCTGCTGCTTTTATCTATTTGATGTATCAGTCCACCTCATCATCATCGCTGTTGTTGCGGAGTGGAATGCGTTCATAATCCTCTTCGCCAACCTCGTAATCATCTGCGATGTCCTCTACCGGAAGATCATCAGTAAGGTCATCCCATTCGAATTCTTCTTCGTCTTCCATACGCGGTTTGTTTGCCGGTCTGGTAGAAACCTTTCGGATAACGCGGTCAATAATTCTAGGCCCTTTTGTCACCTCAGTAGTTTTACGCATATCATCAAGGTCATCACGCTTGTCGATGATTGGGATTGGCGCAGGTCTTTCTTCTTTTGCCTCAACGCTTTTGGTGGCATGAGGAACCAGTAGAAGACGCTTTTTATCGATCAGTTGTCCCGTTACAGAGCAGATGCCATAGGTTTTGTTCTGCACCCTGATCAGAGCGTTTTCAAGGTTATTGATGTATTGTTGTTTGCGGATAACCTGATTATTGAGCATCTCAAGTTCTGAGTGGATACTGCTGTCGTCAAACCAATCACCTCCCTGCTGGTCACCACTATTTTCATTGAGTTCCACAATCTGATCTCTCATGAAAGTCACCTCATCTCGTTCTCTCTCTAGTTTTGTCTCTATCAGCGCTTTGAATTCAGCCAAATCCTCGTCACTGTAACGGATTACGGTATTAGACATATAGGTAATTTTTATTGTTATATAATATTTTGGGGTGTTATGTAAATTCGGCAAATTTCACCATTTCTTGTTCATATTTGCAAGTTTTCAATCATGTTTTTTGAATTTCAATACATTTTATTTTGGTCCTCCTGGCAATTGCACAGAACGCTTTTTTTTAATCGGCTGATTAGCAATTGCAAACTCAATTCAACTGCGATTGGGTAACAATTAATCTGTTATTTTGAAACAGAGAAGAGTGCGCGGCAATTTTCGAGCAAAAGGCTTTCCATCTGTGTTGGCGAGTGCTTTTCAAAGTCAATATCGTCAAAAAATTTTCGGAAATCTATTTTTAACTTAACCGTAAGGTTGGTTGCAGGTTCAAAAAACAGGTCTGTGGGAATAGGGATGTTGACTTTCTTGCTTTGCCCGATCTCCAGAGCTCCTGCCTTTCCTGCTTCGGTTTCATAGAAAAATTTTCCTCCAAGCAGCCGGTACTCGTTCCTAAGGTACATGGTGTCAGTATTGAGCGGACTGTCAGGCATTTTGATGCTGGTGATGTTGGCCTGATTTTGCGGACCTTCAAGACCAAAGGTAAAGCCCAGATTTCTGAAAAAACCTGAGTGTAGAAAATTGCCGACGGTGATGCTGCCACTGTTTTCGCCAATCAGGATGATATCACTTAACAAGGTAATAGTACCGCTATCAGACGCAGTTTGTTTAACAGGGACAGAAATGGAGTCTGCTATTGTGAATACAGATCCGGCGGCATCGCTCATTCGGATGTCAGAGAGGTAAAAGGAATAGCGTTTCAGAAAATACTTTTGACCGACTTTATTGATCAGCAGTCCATCGGTTTTCCACTGTACGATACTGTCACCCTTTGCCGTTTTTATGGTATAATCTGCGGAAGGAGAAAAAACGAGTTTCGGGTACACACAGGGACAATCTCCCTGGATGACCGAACCTGAGCAGGGTTCGTCTGCATCAAATGAGAAATTGACCGCACGAATATCGCTGCAACCGCGTTTGGGTGTCGAGCAAGCAGCTAAAAGCAACAGGGTTAGCAGTAAAATGGCGGCAAATTGAATTTTCAATGCGGGTAATTATGGAGTAATGATAAAGTCCTGACCCGTATATCTAATCCACAGCAGATAGGCGGTGGCAAAAGGGATAAGGAACATGAAAGCATCAAAGCGGTCAAGAAATCCACCATGTCCGGGCAATAAAGTGCCGGAATCCTTTACTTCAAAACTTCTTTTCAGCATAGACTCTACCAGATCGCCGATGGTCCCGAACACTGACGAAATCCCCGCCAATACTAGCCAATCTGTGGTGCGGATTTCAGTATAGTAACTGCTCAGACCCCAGCTCACGAGGAAGGTGAGTGCCATGCCTCCGATAAATCCTTCCCAGGTTTTTTTGGGTGATATTCTGGACAGCAATTTCGTTCTTCCAAATCTGGAACCCACCAAATATGCACCGGTGTCGTTGGACCAAATCAGGAATAGCAGTCCCATCACAATATTTGGTGAGAAACTGTCGCCGTTAAAAGCAATGAGGTTAAGCATGGAAAATGGCGCCGAGATATAGGTCATTCCCAGCAAAGTAAGCGCGACATTGTGAAATGGGTGTTCCGATTTAGAAAATAGTTCAAAAATGAAGCAGAGGAAAACCAGTGGCAGTAAAGCAAATGACACCAGAAAAAGTTGCTGGGGTGCCAGTCCCCAGGCATTGAGGTGCAGCAACGAAACGGCAGCGTAAGGAAGCATACCGAATGAAATCGCAATGATTTTCCGGGTCAGGTCACGTTTCAGACCGTCTTCAAATACCATATCAAAAAATTCCCAGAGACACAAAGCGGTAATTACTCCGAAAAGTGCAGCAAAAGACTGCTTACCACTCAACATGCCTGCAAACATGACAGCGACGAAAATAATAGCAGTGATAAGTCTTTTCTTCATTGTGCGGTGAAACAGCGGAAATTTCTGATGCTCAGCAGCAAAGGTACTATAAACTGACGTATAATAAAAGAAATAAGCGTCTGATAGGGTAATTGATGGATATCCGGGAGGCAAAAAAAAAGTCGTATCTCTTTTGATACGACTTTTCAACAACAAATTATAATCCCATGAACATTTTTTTTCTCCAAGGTGGAGGGTATATATTTAAATAGACCTAATCTTAAAAAGTTGCTTTTCCTTGTAATGGCCGGCAGGGTGCCTCTCGCGCTTTCTCAATCTGATGTTCTGTATACTGCAAAAGCAATAGGGTGCTTTATTAAAAGAACAGATTGGGAAAGTCGTATTCTTATGATTTTCAATGTATTGAATTAATAAAGAATCCGTAAATACATCAAAGTCTGAATACTGCTTTTCGTGGCACAGCCCCAAAGGTAAAAACTTATTCAAAAAATAACTAATATCTAAATATTTTTTTTGTCAAAATCCTTCAATGTACTCCAGTTTCTCTTCAGCTCTTTCCTGTATCTTCTTTTTTACTGTTTTTGGATTGCTGGAAACAGTCTTGAATTCTGTTTGTGTGGCAGCTTCTGTAGGCAAGTCTGCAAAGGGTATTTCCTTCCCGTTGTGGAGGGCCTTTAGCCTGGATTGAATTTTACTTTTCAGGAGGTTGCTTTCTTCAAAATCATTTTTAACCACTTTTCTTGACATCTGCACTTTGTAATTGTCGATTGGTCCGTTCAGGTTGAAAAATACGTTGAGTAACCCGAACTGCCCGGCATCTTCTCGGTTTTCGCGCTCTGCGGCTGGTTTTTTAAATCTTGACAATACCACATCTGCAGCATTCAGTTTTATGTTGTAATCGATATAATTGTCAAAGGTGTGCGTGCCACTGAGGGTCAGGTTGAGTGCATTGCTCCTGATGTTCATTGCCGGTATCCTGATGGTTTTGTTGCTGACCTCGAACCAGTTTTCAAGTGTATTGAATCTGATGTTCCTGAGATCTTCGGTTTTTACATATTTGGATAAGTTGTCCATCATATTAAGTCCTTGCAACCGGCCATCATTAATTCTGAGATAGGCCAATACATTCAACTTGTCATCGCGTACATTCCAGTTGCGGTCCCAGAGTACGTTTATAGCGAGCTGACAATCCATCCGACCTGATATGTTGCGGCTTTGAATGACCTGCTGGCCAAAATCCTCACATTGCTCAAACAGTGTTCCTGTATCTATGTTGTTTCCGTCAATCACTGCAGTAAGGTAGGGGGTAGACGAGACAGAGATTTTGCCATTCATTGTTACCTTTCCCCGCATCGTTTCTATTTTTCCGTTGAGAGTTAACCCATCCTGCTGAAAGCCGATACTGCCGTCAAAATGTTTACCTTTTATTTTTCCGTAGCTGAGGTTTTCAATCTTTGCTTCAAATACACCACTAAGTAGTGATGTGATTGGCTGCTGGGGTTTTGCGTTTTGCCCCTGTTCCGTTTTCGGAGTTGTTTTTGGCGATTTCTCCTGGAATAACGCAGCCACTCTTTGTGCATCCAGATTTCCCGCCTGTAGCTTAAGTCTGAAACCCAGTTTGCTGCTCTGCTGCGGTGAGTCCCTCAGCAAAGCGGGCAGTAGATTGTTGATGTAACCTGTGAGGGTGAAGCGACTCCCTGCAACTGCAATGTCAAGTCCCTCGGCTGATATTGTGTTGTTGTTGAAACGAAGTAATCCTACGGGCAGAGAGATGCTTTCGTTGTTTAACACCATGGAAATGTGCTCAGCTCCCAATGTGCCGGACATATTAACCCTTGAAACGCTGTTTGGGCTTCTCATGTCTGCAAGAAAACCTGAAACCTGCACTTGCTTCAGTGCTATGAATCCGCTTGCCGACTGCATGTTTTTCAGTCCCATTGCTTTATAGGTTGATGCCAATGGCAATTTTCCATCCACTGAAAAATTAACATATGGGTTGCTGAAGTTTTTAATGTTTAACTTCATTTGGAGGGGCTGTTTGCCAAAAAAACCGCTGAAATTATCCAGTGCCAGATACGATTCGCCTTTCTTAGTATTGAGCCTGGCGGTAAAATTCACGCTTTCAAGTGCATTACTGAGTTTTGGGCTTTTTAGCGTACCATTCACAAGCCGGATTTCGGCATTTATATCGGGCTGGCTTGCAGCCGATTGAACACCTATGACTGTGCCGCTGACGGAAAGGTTACCTTCGCTGCTCAGATCGCTGATGCGTGCCTGTGGAAAGATAGCAAGCAGGGAACCGATATTGCAGTCGGTAGCCCTGAAACGCAGATGATAGTCAGTTGTTTTTTTCGAAACAGCAACTTTGCCCTGAACATCAAATTTGTTGTCTTCCAATGCAAGTGAAAATTTTCCGATATTGTACTTATTGCGGATTCTGTCGACCTTCAGATCGGTTTTGTAGGAAATATTCTTCTTCACCAGAAAAGACTTTCCGTTTCTGCTGATTCCGTGGCAAACGAGATCTGCGCTACTGCTCAGGTTGAATTTTTTCTCACTGAGTGCTCCCTTGAATGTAGCATTTTTGATGGTGAAGCCTGCATCTTCTCTATTGCCTTCGTGCTGATATCCAACGATAATGTTTTTTAAAGTAGCCTTCTCCAGTACGAATGCGACCTGGTCATTGTTTTTGTTGTTCCCGGGCTTGATAATGTCATAGTTGGTCGCGCCATTTTCATCTGTTTTCATCAAAAGTACACCATCCCTGATACTTATGGCTTTGATTTTTATGGGATCATCAAACAGACTCAGGATGTTGATTTTGAAGCGAAGTGAGCCGGCCTTCAGCATATTGCTTTGGTCGTTACCCTTGATGACGATATTTTTCAGATTGAGTGAGGCATATGGAAAGGAACTGATCAGCGAAAAACTGACATCACCGACCTGTAGTTCGGTTCTGATGTTCGACTGTAATTCTGCAACAATTTTTTTGCCGATAACATCTTCAAGGAAAAAAGCCAGTGTAATGAGCAAAAAGAAGCAGCCGCCTATTAGCAGCAATAATCTGCCAATCCGGGGACTGATTGATTCTTTGATCTTGGCAAACACGATTCGGAAACTTTGTATATGTAGTTTTTATATATAATCGTAGAGATTTGAGAACGTAAAAAAGTGGAATATGTTTTTTTTGCAATGGTTAAAAGCTGAACTCGAGCCTGATTTTCGACTTTTTATCGGCACAGCAGCAATATTTAGGCTATTTTTTTCTACATTGCATGAAAAATGGACTGCAATACCGGGTTGGTAATATTCCTGTGCTGTTAGCGTTTCTTTGATGTGAAACTGCAGAAAATCATATGAGGTACCTTACACTTATTGTTTGTTTGATTTCTTTCCTGCAAAGCAATGCACAGGAGGGATTAAAGAACATCGACTACATTTATTTGGAAAATATCAGAACAGTCATGCTTCAGCCGGAGCAGGTTGTGGGGGTGGTCAGTAGCACCCGGGGCGTTTTAAAATCGAATTCGAGTGTTTCCCTTAAAGGTGGTCAAGTGGATTCACTCAAGCAGCGCAACCAGGTAAATGATATTCCTGTAATCGCTCTGACCGGGGGTAAAGTAATCCTTTCTTTCGATGATATGGATGGGGACTACAAGTATTACCGCTACAGACTGGCGCACTGTAATGCAGACTGGACGCCATCATCACTCAGCGAATTGGAATACCTGCATGGCTACAATGATGACAGACTACCGAATGGATCTCCTTCTTTTGGTGTGGCTGCACTGTACACCAATTACAAACTTGAACTGCCTACAGCCAGCACCCGATGGACCAAATCAGGCAATTATTTGCTGCACATTTACATTGACGATCAGGACAGGACCCCTGTGCTTACCCGGAGATTCTGCATTTACGAGAGTCAGTATCCCATTAACGCCAGATTTACCCGTACCGGACTTACGGAAAAAACAGATACCCACCACGAACTTGATTTTTCGGTAAATTGTAAAAATCTGAACATAAGAAATTCCCAGCGTGAAATAAAGGTGACCGTTGTGCAGAACAGCAACTGGAATACTGCCAAATGTAATTTGCCCCCAAGCTATAGTATGGGTGGGGTATTGACGTTTGATTACCAGGACAGCATTGTATTTCCGGCAGGTCAGGAGTTCAGACCTTTTGATACGCGCTCACTCTTGTCCAACCGTATTGGAGTACGCAGTGTCGAAAGTTTCAAGGATGGATATGATGTAACACTTCGCGAGGATCGGCCCAGAATTAATGAGCCATACCGTTTCTATTACGACATCAATGGAGGTTTTGTCATCAATAATTTTGACATACCCGATATCGATGATCCGGATACCCGCTCAGAATACGCAAATGTGCTTTTTACGCTCAGAACCAGACAGGCCTACGATGATTACGACGTGTATGTTATCAGCAAACTTACCGACTGGCAGGCCTACGCACCATTCAAAATGAATTACAACGATAAGCAAAAAGCCTATTTCCTTGATGTAGAAATGAAGCAGGGTTACTATGACTATACCTATGCGCTCTGGCCCAAAAACGGCTCGGGCAGATTGATTTTCATAGATACCAACTGGTTTGAGACAGAAGACAACTATACCATTCTGGTATATTTCCGGCCTGTAGGTGACCGGTACGATCGTCTCATTGGCTATGGCACTTTCAATAGCCTTCTTGATAGGGGCTGACATGCCACACTTTAACACGTTAAACCCATTTATAAACCAATTTTGTTATCCAATGAAAAAACAATTTACATTACTGACCATCGCCCTTTTGGTGGCAACATTTACAAACGCACAGGAAAAAAACACCCCGACTTCTCCATTGAGCCCATGGAAGCGGACGATTTCTCTTGGAATTGATGCCGGACAATTGTCACTGATTAACCCACGCATCGGAGCTGGAGAGAGTAGAGTTAATCTGGGAGGAGCAGCAAGTGCGGCTTTCAACTATAAAAAAGGTATATATTCATGGGAAAACAGTGCCGCTGCGCTTTTTGCGGTTCAGAAACTAGGAAGTGGTGTTGCTCCGTTGCCGGGTTCAGCTACAAAGTACAAACGACCATTCCAGAAAAGCACAGATGAACTACGGGTAAACTCAAAATTCGGTGTTGCATTAAAAGAGGGGGGTAAGTTGTATGCAGCAGCAGATGCGGCGTTGTTAACTCAACTCACACCAACCTTTGGTCTGAGCGATGGCAACAACTACCTGACCGATGTAAAGAATCTTGGTGTTAGCGACCTGAAAGCAAGGTTTTTCTCGCCTGCAACAGCTTCGGTGGCGGTAGGAGTAGATTATAAACCCTTCGTAAATTTATCCTTTTTCTACTCTCCCGTGACGATGAGGGCGGTAATCGTGCAAAGCGACACAATTGCCAACAGGCCTTCTGCTGCAGGATCCTCAACCAATGCTTTTGGGGTAAACATAAGCAAAAATGCCAGCTATAACATGGGTTCCATGCTAAGGGTCATGTACGCAGATAAGTTTCTAAAGGACAAACTCATTGTTAGCAGTAACGTCAGTTTGGTCGGTGCTTATGCAAACGGCAAAGGCGTAAAAGTTGACTGGTCAAACCAGTTGTCCTGGCAGTTGTACAAAGGTTTACAACTCGGGTTAAATGTGAATGTATTGTACGATGAGGAAATTCTGGTACAGGTATCGGATAAAAATGGTGTGAATGGCGTGAGAATTGATCCCGTGACACTCAAACCAGTTCTGGTTAACAACAGACCCAGTATCATTCAGCAATTGCTGCTCAAGTACGCGACAAGCTTTTGATTTTTATCCGGCGTAGCGGTCCTTCAGGATGAAATTCTTGCAATAATTACGATCCCAAAGGCTATCAGGGTAAGTCCCGTGACAACCTGCAGCAATTGTAGATGCTTTTCCTTTAGCATTCTGGTCAGCATTCTTGCGAGTCTTGCTTTGCCGATATCTGTGCCCACAGTTATGGCGAGAATGGTTCCGAAATACAGGACGGATTTCAGCAGGCTGTTTTCTTGGCTAAAGTTGAAATTCGCGGCCAGCGTAATCCAGAAAACCATGGTAAACGGGTTGATGCTGTTTACCATGAATCCACTGAAAAAAAGCGAGGTGTCTGACTTGAAAATGATTGGTTTGGTGCTTCTTTTCGTAGCGTGATGCCGTAGCAGACCCGCAACTCCAAAGGCTACAAACAATCCGCCAACAAGGGCATTCTGATAATTAGCAAAAGACGGGTTGTTGAGCATTCCAGTAACAGAGGATACACCGAGTACTGACATCACCATCAGGAAAAAGTCACTTGCCCACACACCCGCTGCAAAGAAAAGTGCGTGCCTGTAGCCCCTTTCTATGCTGATTTGAATCATCTGGAAAAACACCGGCCCGATCATGAGACACAGTGTAATTCCCATTATCAACCCCTGAAAAAATATGGCAATCATCCCGGAGAGAAAAGTAATTTTCCGGCAAATGTAAACAATTTATTAAGGGATTGTAAACCGATTTGGGTCATTTCTGTGAGCGGTAGTTCGTGTAGTATCAGTGGGAGTTGAGTACTCTGCCTTCGGAACTGATTCGTAATTGCTTTCGTCCTGAGCCGACCTTATATGTTACCATTCCCGTTCGATCAGTGACTTTCCGAATATTCTTGAGCTTTTTACCTTTGAATGTACTTTGTGTCGGTCTTGGAAGTTCCGAAAAGTCAATGCCGATTTCCGTTTCGAGCAATACGCCTTGTGCAGAGAAGAGTAAAGACACTTCCTCGGCCCGGACGTTTTTAAAGTCAACGCGAAAATCTGTCGATTCGCGACTCCATGAAGCAATTCTCACGGTCGGCTGCGCGTTTCTAAATGCCATCATGACTTTTTCCGGAACCTTTGAGGCCTTTATTTTCTGGGCAGACATGTCAACCAGGGACATCAACAAGATTGCCAGAATCAGAAATTGTTTTTTCATAAAAAGAAAAATCCCGGATCTTTGGTAGAATCCGGGACTGTTATCATGCATTGACGGTTTGATAAGTTATTTTCAGTCCGTCCTTCTCATCATTCATAACCGCTTCGAAAACACTGCCCTCTGTAGGATTTTCATTCAGTATAAACTCAGCGAGTGGGTCTTCAATGTACTTCTGTATGGCGCGGTTAAGTGGCCTTGCACCGAACTGGGGGTCGTAACCTTTTTCTGTGACGAAATCCTTGGCTTCTGCACTCAGGACAAGTTTGAAGCCCATTCCCTCAAGACGGCGGTGTAGTCCTTGCAACGTGATGTCGATAATTTTATAAATCTGCTCTTTTTCAAGTGTATTGAACACCACGACATCATCGATTCGGTTCAGAAATTCAGGTGAAAAGGTGCGTTTCAATGCGTTCTGAATCACTGTTTTGGAGTTTTCTTCGAAAGCATCAACCCTGGATTTGGTCTGGAAGCCGACACCCGTACCGAAATCTTTCAACTGACGGACTCCAATGTTGGAGGTCATGATGATGAGGGTGTTTTTAAAGTCTACCTTTCTGCCCAGTCCATCTGTCAGCTGACCATCATCGAGGACCTGCAACAGAATATTGTACACGTCAGGATGTGCTTTTTCAATTTCATCCAGCAGAATGACACTGTATGGTTTGCGACGAACTTTTTCTGTCAATTGCCCGCCTTCTTCATATCCTACATAACCCGGAGGGGCTCCAATCAATCTGCTAACAGAGAATTTTTCCATGTACTCAGACATGTCTATTCTGATCAGGGATTCTTCTGAATCAAACAGGTAGCGGGCGATGGTGCGCGCCAACTCTGTTTTTCCCACACCTGTTGGTCCGAGGAAAATGAATGAGCCCACAGGCTTTTTTGGATCCTTCAGTCCCACGCGATTGCGCTGTATCGCTTTGGTTATCTTGGCGATTGCTTCGTCCTGACCAATGACCGATCCTTTCAAGTCTTCGCCCATCTTGACCAGTTTTTTGCTTTCGCTCTGACCGACCCTTTTAACAGGAATTCCGGTCATCATGGATACCACCTCTGCGATATCCTCTTCGGTCACAGGGTACCGCTGTGTTTTGGAATCTTCTTCCCAGCGCTGTTTCTCAGCCTCCAGTTGTCGGGTGAGCTTCATTTCATCATCCCTCAAATCGGCTGCGCGCTCATACTGCTGATTTTTTACAGCCTGATTTTTCTGCTCTTTGATTTCCTCGATTTTTTTCTCGGTATCTTCAATGTGCTTCGGAACATGAATATTCTTGAGGTGTACCCTTGCGCCGACTTCATCCATCACATCAATGGCCTTGTCCGGAAGGAAACGATCGGTGATGTACCTATCGCTTAATCTGACACAGGCATGTATCGTTTCATCAGAGAAAGCTACATTATGGAACTCCTCGTATTTCGGACGGATATTGTTCAGGATATGTATGGTGTCTTCTGCTGAAGGAGGTTCAATCAACACCTTCTGGAACCTGCGGTCGAGTGCACCGTCTTTTTCAATAAACTGACGGTATTCATCCAAGGTAGAGGCTCCGATACACTGAAGCTCACCTCTGGCGAGGGCAGGTTTGAAAATGTTGGATGCGTCCAGCGAACCGGTAGCTCCACCAGCACCTACGATGGTGTGGATTTCATCAATGAAAAGAATGACATCGCGATTTTTTTCGAGTTCAGTCATTATGGCTTTCATGCGCTCTTCGAACTGGCCACGATATTTGGTGCCAGCGACAAGAGCAGCCATGTCCAGCATGATGATGCGCTTGTTGAACAGGGTGCGGGAGACTTTTTTCTGGATAATGCGCAGTGCCAGTCCTTCAACGATGGCAGTTTTTCCCACTCCCGGTTCTCCAATGAGGATCGGATTGTTTTTCTTCCTACGACTGAGGATCTGCGAAACCCTTTCAATTTCGGTCTCGCGGCCGATAATAGGATCCAATTTTCCCTCATCGGCCTGCTTGGTCACGTCGCGGCCAAAGTTGTCGAGTACTGGTGTGCGGGACTTTGATTGTCCTGGTTTTGATGACGAACCCGAACTTCCTCTGTATGCGCGTTCATCGTCATCAAAAGAATCATCATCCGGTGCCTGGTCAAAAATCGATGGATTTCCAGAGCCGTCCATCTCCAGTTCCTGGCGGACGTACTCCAGTTCTGATTTGTACACATCGTAGTCCACATCGTATTCTTTCAGAATTCTGGAAGCAATGTTGGCCTCTTCCTTCAAAATCGACAACATGAGGTGCTCCGGACAAAGCTCATTGGATTTCAATGTCTTGGCTTCCAGGAAAATCACTTTCAATACTTTTTCCGCAGCCTTGTTGAGGGGCAGATTCCCTATCTTCAGTGAGTCTTTGCCGACAGGCAACCGTTGGATAGAACGCTCAACAGCCTGGCGAACCTCGAGGGGGTCAACCTCCAGTGATACCAGAACTTTCACAGCCAAACTATCCGTGTCCTGCAGTATACCAAGCAATAAGTGCTCAATTCCTATATAGTCTTGTCCCAAACGAATCGCTTCATCGCGACTTTTGGTGATGACTTCCTTTACTTTCGGTGAAAATTTTTTGTTCATTTTTTGCTACTTGGCGTTTCAGCAATATAAAATACACTTTTTTAAATTGATTGTTGGTGAAATAACAATAGGCTCAAAAGTGCATCTTTAATCCAAAACAATAATACGTATAATTTACTTTTGAATCAAGCATTTTGAAAAAATTACCTGATTATATTTTAACAGCATGGAAAAACGTGCCATTTGCTAATTAACTGACAAAATGCGTGTGCTTCATGACAAAATGTACTTTTTAGGATTAGCGTCAGTGGCTCAGTTGTCGGGTCAAATCTATTTTTCAGTTGATTACATATACAACAAACGTTTCAATTAAAGATGAAATTGTGGTTTTGTTACAGCTTATCTACCTGCATTTTGTATCATTATTTTTATTTGCAAAGCGAGGTTTTTCTCCTTGTTCAGGCTCTCCAACGGAATATGAAAACGGTAATTCCAGCAATGTTTCGGATTGGAAGGGTCATTGATTTGTTCCGATGCAGCTTCCTTTCTCCGAAGGGTTTCATCCATGCCGACGAGGTCCTGTATTGGAAATATGGCCCACATACTCGGTGAATTAAGGTGAAGGCTATTGATCATTTCCACAATTTGCGGCGAGCAATCTTTCGGTGCCGAACCTTCCTGCCGAAGCACCTCCCTAAAAAAGCGTTGTGCCATCTGAAAATCGGATTCCCACCAGCCACGGATGGTTGACATATCATGGCAGGAAGGGCTGCATACGCTCATGTATGGATAACCGCCTGTGTCACCGAATGTATGGCTGCCTTTTGGCATTCTCTGTATTTCAAGCGAAATAATATTGAGATCACGCATCACACCTGGCACGGTGTTGGGTATCATTCCGAGATCTTCTCCGCAGATCAGCATGTTGGTTGCTTTCAGCAGTGCCGGCAGTTTCCAAAGTGCCTGTTTTTTCCAGAATTCATCATGCCTGCTGAAATAGTAATCGTTGTACAATTTCATGATGGCGTGTTTGTTGAATTCGTCCAGTGCTTCGAAGGACTTTGTCCGAAACAGGGTAATTCGAGGATTGAATTCTTTTCCTTCGGTTCCCGGCTCTTCCAACAAAAGAACCTCCGCAACCAGATTGGATAAATTGTGCTCCAGGAACAGTTTGTCCTTATACTTATTCCCGTTTTGAAAAAGAGCCTTGATTTTAGCCTGTGTGTTGCAGTGTTCCTTCAGCCTGTACACTTCATTGCCGGTTTCTTCCAGGAATTCTTTTTTCACCCACTCTTTGTTTTCCCCAAACGAGTCGCTGAGCATTTGATCTGAAATAAAACGTTTCGTGCAGCGTTCCACCATCCTACGCAGTCCGAAGTTTTCCAATTCCTGCAGATTGTAGGGTAGTCTCGGATTGAACATGCCGAGGGTTCCATCAATCTGCTCCAGAGGAATTTGCCATATTCTGAAAAATCCCAGAATGTGGTCTATTCGCAGGGCGTCAAAATATTCACTGAGCTTTGACATTCGTTTTTTCCACCAGGAAAAATTGTCTTTTGCCATTTCTTCCCAGTTGTAGGTCGGAAAACCCCAGTTTTGTCCGGAAACAGCAAAATCATCCGGTGGCGCTCCTGCTTGTTCGTCCATATTGTACAGTTCGGGTGCCACCCATGCATCACAGGAGTACCTATAGATACCGATAGGGAGGTCGCCTTTTAGTACGATTCCCTTAGAACGCGCGTATTGGGTAGCCGTCCAAAGTTGCCGATGTGCGTGGTATTGTATGAAGTAATGAAGTGCTACTTCGTCAAAGTGTTCCGCAGACGGGTTGCAGATTTCTGTCAATACTTTAGCTGAAAAAACGCGGTGTTTTTTCCAGAGTGCGAAATTGGCGGTGTCGTAAAGGTCGCGAAGGTAACAGAAAGCCGCGTATGGCCGCAACCATTCTTCGTTGGAGGTCATGAAGGATCTTACTTCGCTATTTTTCCAGAATTGATCTTTCTCCTGTTGGTAAAGTGCTTTGAAAAATTCAAATTTTAGCCTAATAACACTATCAAAATCAATTTCGTCTGCCCCGTTTAGCTTATCGATACTGTTGTGGAGCTTCTTGCTTGCTTGTTTATCTTTGAGCAGGGCGATAGACTGCAGGTTGACATACAACGGATTTAATGCGAAAACGGAAATTGCAGCGTATGGATAGCTGTCTGTCCAGGTCCTGGCTGCTATGGTGTCATTGACCGGCAAGACCTGAACCAGGTTGATTCCGCAGGATTCTGCCCAGTCCGTCAGCAGGTGTAGGTCGGTAAATTCTCCTATGCCAAGACCCTGTTCCGACCGCAGGGAAAAAACCGGGATGACTACCCCAGTACCCCTCCACGGTGCATTTGGAAAGCGGAAATTTTCATCTGTCCTGATGAGCTGATAACCTTTATGGTCTGGTAAATTGAAGTAACAAATCCTGTCGTCTTCTTTTTCCCAGGCCACAATTTTTTCCTCCTTCTCGTCATAGATGGCGTATTTGTACCTAATCTGAACATCGGCTTCCGATATGTCTACGCTGGTCTCCCAGAGCGGAAATCCCGTATCCTGCATCACGATCGGATTGACCCAATTGCCAAGTGCGTCACAATTACCCAGAATACAAAATTTCTGGTGTTTTTCCAGCGCGGTCGCATACAGACGAAAGGTAACTCGGTTGGCGCCTGCCTGAAATGCTGCGGGAGTTGAAGGCGATGGATGTCTCCTGAAAATAACATCTTTAAAGGCCGTTGAAAAATATGCATTGCCGGGATTGGAGTGGCTCCGCCAGATGTCTTGCATGAATGCCTGAGCTGCACCTTTCAATGCACCGGTATACCGCCAGCTGCCCCACTCTTCGAAAGTCCCATCTGTATTCTCGAGTGCATATTTGTACTCAAGGTTCTGGTCTTTTTCGAGTTCGAGGGACGCAGTCCAATTCTCGCCATCATAGGTTTGGCAATTTAGTGCATTCTCGCTTTCCGGGTTTTTGATAAGCAGTTTTACCTTCTCTCCGAAAGCAGTTTTATAGTGGATGTGGAAGTTTAGGATCATCGGTAGTCCGTTTTATACGCAATGGCAAATCTACTATTTTTTTCAGATGCCAAATGCATTTTGAAAACAAGCGCAAACAAAAATAAATGCTGATAAAAATCGCGTTAACTATGCTTTTTGATATCGGTTACAAGGCGTTTATTGACTCCAAGTCCACAGGCTTTCCAGTCAATTAACAAATCGTTAAAAATTTCTGTAAAAACAAATAAATGGCGTAATTTGCAGAAAAAAGAACCATCATAGAGGTTGATGACATATTGCCCAGTATAGAGCCCGACGAGCGAAAACCGTTCTGGTACTACTTTATGAAGTTCAGCCGCTTTATGCGGACCTCGCTGGGCACTTTCGTGTTTTTTATCCTTTTTTTGCTCGCCTTGCTGCAATCCTACTGGTTTCAGAACTGGGCCATTCAAAAAGTTACGGCCCTGCTCTCCCGTGAATTGAATACCAGGGTATCCATTGAACACATCGGAATTGATCTTCTAAGTAACCTTACACTTGATGGCATTTACATTGAGGATTTGAGGCGCGACACCCTTCTCTATGCACAAAAGCTGCGGGTGGATTACGATCTGACCTGGCAGGCGATTACCGGGAAGGGTCTCAAAATCAATGGCCTGATGCTGGAAAACGCAAAGGTTTACCTGCGGCGGGATGCATATGAAGAAGACAATAATCTGCAGTTTTTAATTGATTATTTCAGCAACGATAAACCACGTGACCCAGATGCTGTGTCGAAGCCTTTCGACCTGAAAATGCATTATGTGTCTTTTAGGAAAATTGACTTGCATCAGGTCGATAAAGCTGCGGGGCAGGAATTGTATTTTTACCTCGATGAAGGTGCCGTTACACTTGGCGAAATGAACCTCCGGGAAAACTGCATTCAAGTAAAAAATGCGGAATTCATACAGCCTTCAATAGTACTCAAGGACCTGGATTCCCATCCACCAAAAAACCAGCTATCCTACGAGGATGAGTCATCAAACGACGAGGATGCAGACAAATCAACTTATTCTCCATTACACCTGACCCTCGGCAGGTTTCGTCTCAGCGGTGGTCATTTTGTTTATGAAAACAACAGCACTGGGGCATCGGCCAGAAAGGAGCCTTATCTGATGGATTTCAATCATTTGGACATCAGCCAGGTAAATTTTGATCTGGATCACCTGGACATGCTTGGAGATGAAATCAATGCGACGCTGAGCGGCATCGCTGCTCGGGAGAAATGCGGTTTTGTTCTCGACAATCTGACTGCTGAACATTTTAAATTGAGTCCAAGGCGTATTGAATTGAATGGCTTTGAGTTGAAAACACCTTTTTCTGAAATCAGGGACACCTTCCAGTTGCAGTTCAGGGACTGGGCAGATTTTAATGATTTCAATTCAAAAGTCAGGATTGTTGCAAAATTGCGGGACAGCCACCTAGCCTTCAAGGATCTTATACCATTTGACCGACAGATTGCCGGAAATCCTTTCATCGTAAAGAACCAGACTGAACAATTCAGAATCAGCGGTAACATCATGGGCAAGGTAGACAGGCTCTCGGCAGATAGTCTGTCAGTGGAAACCAAGGGTCTCAGTCTGCAGGGAGACCTGAACCTCAACGACGTGACCGATCCGGACAATGTATTCATCGGTTTTAAGGTCAATCGTATGGTTTCAGATATGGCGACCATTAAATTGTTTGCCGGAGTGAAGGCTTTTCCCGAAGGGGTGGAAAAACTTGGAAATATCGATTTTACAGGCTTTTTTTACGGTTTTCCATACGACTTTGCTGCACAAGGTCACCTGCACACCGACCTCGGAAGAGCGGACATGGACATTGTTTATAAACCCGATGAAAGTCGCGGAAAAAGTGTCTATAACGGGGGTATTGACCTGACCGATTTTGATCTGCGGGCGTTTACAGGAAATTCAGATTTTGGAAAAGTAACGCTGGAAGCTGATGTAAGCAACGGTACGGGGTTCAATGCCGCGGATGCAGAGGCTGATTTGACGGCAAGAGTGAAATCGTTCGTTTTCAAGGACTACACCTACGAAAATCTGACCTATAAAGGCAAGTTGGATAGTAAGCTTTTTGACGGGCAACTGACTGCAAAGGATAAAAATATAGACTTCACTTTTCAGGGAGCGATAGACCTGAGGGGTTTCGTGCCACACTATGATTTTCGCTCAACCATCAATTATATTCATCTCAAACCCTTGAATTTGTCATCTGAGGACATCGAAGTGGGCGGGAATTTTGAAATCGTTTTTGACGGAAATAATATTGACAACCTTCAGGGGTCGGCAAAATTCAACGATATTTTCGCATCATACAGAGGAGAGCAGTACCGGTTGGATGCCTTGAATATACAGTCGAAAATATCCGGTTCCGGCAGTCGTAGGATTGATTTTGATTCCAACATACTGCAAGGGTATATCGACGGAGCATTTGATTTTGCGCGACTGCCCAAAAGCCTGAACAATTACCTGGTCAATCATCACAACAACATCGCGCGGCGGCTCGGACTTGAAATCAACCCACTTGTAGTGGGCAATGACAACATCGATTTTGAGTTTGACATAGACAATAGCGCTAATTTTTCCCACTTGATTCATCCCCAACTGGACACGCTGCGCGGATTGCATCTTTCGGGACATTTTGACAACATCAGCAATTCCCTGGGTATGTCTGCATTGTTGCAGGATGCCCAATTTCAGAATGTAAAACTGACGGATTTCGGTTACAACATCAATCTGCAGGCCGGTAGGGGCGATGTTGACGTACAGTTGTACCACACCGTTATTGATAACAAATATCACGTAAATTTGATAACCATTCTGGGTAGAATGACCGGAGATTCCCTGCGTTTTGACCTCAACGGCGATAAAGTAGCCCTTGATCTTGATTCGCTCAATCTAAACGGCATGTTTAGTGTCCATCCGGATTATTTCCAGGTCAACTTTTTGCAATCACAGTTTTCCCTGTTTAATGAACGGTGGACAGTTAATGAGGACAACTACTTGCGTTTTGATAAAAATTACATCGAGACCAGGAATTTTGAAATTCAAAGCGGCAAAAAGTATATTTCTCTGGAGAGCATAGGCAGAAAAGGCATCAATCTGAATGTGAAGGGCTATAATTTCAATCTGATTGATCGGCTGCTGAATGATGATCGATTTGCTTTTCTGGGTGATTTTGAAGTTGATTTGTGTGTAGAGGACTTGTTTGAACTGAAAAACATCAGTGCAGTGGTCAACGCAGATACGCTGAACTGGAACAAAAGAGACTGGGGAAAAGTCCGTCTCGACGCAAGTCTGGAAGACCTGAAAAGCCCTGTGAAAGCAGCCCTTTCCATTACCCGAAATGATGAGCAGATCATGCTGGAAGGATTGTATGTTCTTCCGGGTAATACATATGCGTCAAGGAATGGCAAGCTTGAGGGCAATTACCTGGATGCCAGGT
>CANHEE010000009.1 GCA_947459655.1 Lewinellaceae bacterium | reverse complement strand
GTTTTGCATAAAAAGCAAATTTATTTCTTACCCGCTGCTTCCCGGATGTGTTCCTCCAACGCCTCCTCATCCCCTGGAATATACCCGCTGTGCGTGTAAACAATTTTTCCTTCTTTATTTACAAGGAAAGTCTGCGGAACGGATGGGAAATTCAAGGCCCTTTTTAGGTCACTGTTAACATCTGAAAGCACGCGGAATTTCCAGCCTTTTGATTCAACCATTGGTCTAACTTTGGTGACGGCCCTTGCATCATCAATGGTTATAGCCACCAGCTCCATATCGTATTCCTTTTGCCAGTCCTCATAGACTTCATTGATGGCGTCCAGTTCTTTTTTACATGGGGAACACCACGTAGCCCAGAAACTAACCACTGTTATTTTACCTGTTTTACACAAATCCGCTGCACTGACGGCATGACCGTCAAGGGTTTTCAATGGAACAGGTGGAAATGCAGTCTGCGCTTGCAGACTGTAGGAAAGCATAACGAAAATGACTGCTAAAAATCTTGCGCTCATGTTGTTGAGATGTTTATATGAATATGGGGTCAAAAATAAACATTTATCAAAGAAGTGCTACAGATTTAACTTTCAATTAAATTTATGAGAAGTTCTGTTAAAAGCAGTTCTGTTAAAAATCTCGAAAGCAATAGAATTCAGCTCGAGAAATAGGTGAACAATTTTCTGAATATGAAAATAAATCAGCACTTTTGTAGGAGTTAATACCCTATTGTTTCAACCATTTTTCACTCAAAAACAGAAAAAATGAAAATTCTATACAGATTGTTTTTAGCATTGCTGCTGATTGTCAATGGCAGAATTGCTTTTGCACAGTATTCGACCGGCATAGCCGTAGGTGACCGGGTTTTTCCGTTCATTGGCATCGAGGGTTCATTCGGAACAAAATTGCACTACGATATTCTTACCGTCGGAGAGCTGGCGTTGGTAAAGGACATCAAAGGCAGCACATACGCATGCGACACTGTAATAGATGACCTGCGCGGTAAAATTGCTATCATAGACCGTGGAGGCTCTTGCAACAGTTTTGTAAAGAGCTGCCTTAATGTTGCGCGGAAAGGAGCAGTGGCCATTTTGGTTGCGAACATCGATGGAGCAGGATTCGGCATCATGGGCGGAGGCACCAACCCACTGGCCGCACAAATCAAAATCCCCTGTCTGATGATTCAAAAGGAAGATGGCGACAGTCTTAAAATGCAGATAAAAAATGCAGGTGCCTCACCTGTCATTTGCGGACTAAGTCATCCAAACAACTACAGTAATGATGCCTACGAAATTCAACCCGGACGTTATTTGAAAGCACCCATCGAGCAGCACATTTTTGCAGGTCTTGCATCTGTATTCCCGGAGTATGGAGCGATTGATTCCCTCAATGCCAAACAATCGGCTTTCTTCTTGTATGTTCCTCCAAAAAGTGGAAAAATAAGTGTCAATTCATGCAAAGGCGGAGGTGACACCAACCTTCACATCTACGAAACCGACAAAAAATACGCGTTTCTGAAAAATGAACCTTACTCCAACAGCTGGTCCAACGAAGGAGATTGTCCCAAAGACTTAGATGACATCAACAACATTGCAGCTGTCCTGAACAATATTCCCGTAAAGGCAGGCTACTACTACTACATTGAATTCGATGATAAAAACAGCGCGGACAGCTTCTACTTTGATCTTGCATTTGTAAAAAACGATTCGGTAGATGTGACTTTCAACGTTGATATGTATGAAGTGAAAAGTATTGACCCTAAAGGTGTCCACATTGCCGGCAATTTCCAGGGCTGGGACCCATCAAAAACCAGACTTGAGAATGTGCCGGGGACAAAAATCTATACAAAAACCATCAGGGTCGCAGCTGAACAGATGCTTGAATACAAATTCGTCAATGGAGATGCTTGGGGTAAAGATGAGTCCGTCCCCAACACCGCTTCCTGTGCTTCGGGAAAAGACGGAAACCGAAAGCTTGTTGTGGCAACGGACAATATTACTCTTGGAACACCTTGTTTTATGTCATGCGACAAATGCCTTGTTCCTAAGGCAGAGCTGGTCTGCCATCAAAATGCATTGATTTGTGATCCTTTTAAAAATTACGCGATAGGATCATTGCCAAACGGAACTGCTCCGCACTGGTCAACATGGGACGACTCTCCCTCTGTAGGACCGGTATTTGTATCTTCCGAAGAGTTCAGTTCAGATACAAAGGCTCTGAGGGTTGATGGTGCAATTACGCCTTACCAGGATATTATTTTCAAAACCGGAAATCAGAAATCGGGACACTACAAGATTCAGTTCAATATGTTTGTACCCTCTGTTATGGTTGGTGCAACAAAAAAGCAGCATGCCTACTATAGCTTTCAGCATGACATAACGGGTAGTCATGTATTCGGATCAGAAATTTATTTCTGGAGCAACGGACTGGTGAGTTGTTATCTCGGCGCTACTGAAATCGGAACCGGCAGCTACACACCAAACCAATGGATGACCATCGTTCACGATATCAATATAGACAAAGACACCATTTTTTCAGATATCGGGGGTTTTCAACTGGGCTGGAAATGGAGCAGGGCCAGAACAAATGTGCTGACCACCAATAAGCAACTGGCAGGGATGAATTTCTATGTTGACTCTACCTATTCCAAGTATTTCATTGATGATATCCAGCTGATAAAAATACCGGATCCAAATGCGAAAACCAAGGTAACTTTCTCAGTAGACATGGCCAATGAAACTATTGACCCTGTAAAGGGCGTTTGCATTGCTGGTAACTTCCAGAAGGCCGCCGGATATGCCGAAGACTGGAAACCGGGAATTACCAAACTAGTCAACAAACCCGGAACCACCATCTGGGAATTGACCTTGGATATTCCTTTGGGCAATTACGAGTACAAATTCATCAACGATGACGGATGGAACGGAAAAGAGGAAAAAATGTCCGGAAAAGCTTGTGCTGCAGGTGACAACCGGAAATTCTCAGTCAACAATGGTACTGCATTCAAGGTTGGAACATTCTGCTACAATGAGTGCGCGAGCTGTGTCTATCCGATGGTAACCTTCACCGTTGATCTGGCCAAAGAGCAATCAGTCTCCAAAGATGGGGTTTCCATTGCAGGCAATTTTCAACAGGCTGCAGGAAAAGGAAACAACTGGACACCGGGTGTAATTTTCCTGAGCAAGCTATCAGGAAACATCTACAGTACCTCTCTGAATATTCCTGCCGGCACTTACGAATACAAATTTTTAAATGGGAGTGCGTGGGGCACTGACGAGTCAGTTCCAAACACCGCTTCCTGCGCTGCTGGTAAAGACGGCAACAGAAAACTCATCGTTGGTAAAACGAATATGAAACTGGATACTGTTTGCTTCAGACATTGTACCAACTGCGCTTCAGTAGTGCGGACTTCCGACCCCGATTTTGAACAATCTTTTAGTGTTTTTCCAAATCCGGTAAGCGGCGTTTTACATCTGAACTATCATTTTGACGATGCAACAACGTTGAACATACGAATGCTCAACCTTCTCGGACAGACTGTCTATCGCTCTGAAATCGCTCAAGCCCGATCCGGAACGGCAGAATTTGATACTACAGGAATACCTGCAGGGACCTATATGCTGGAACTGACAGACAATCAAAATCGGATCTCGGTTAAAAAGTTCGTAAAAGAACGCTAGAATTCGCCCTCGCACATTTCAACGCAGAAGCGATACATCGGTTATGACAAACAGGAAGTATTACCGATGTGTTGTTTCTGCGTTTTATTTTCCCGGCAGCCTGTTAAAGAATAAATGAAGTAGAATAATCGGATGGCCAAGAGATAATTGTCAGGTAGTTTTGAGTTTCCACTACATGTAAAAAAGTACTTTAACCATTTTTTAACCTTGTGTTAGTTGTATGATAATAGCAAACAAATGTATATTTGTAGGGTCAAATTAAAATGAAACCGTTTGGCGGACTTAAAAAAACTTTTATACACTCTCTTAAATTTAAATGAATATGAAAAAGTTAATGACGCTTGTCGCAATTTTTGCTCTGGCACTTACTGTCGCAACTGCTCAAAAGAAAGGTGCTGTAGCACAATTCAAACAAACCGAGATGGATTATGGTAAAATTGAGAAAGGGTCTGATCCTTTGCGTAAATTCACCTTTACCAATATCGGTGACGAGCCATTGATTATCTCTAATGCCCAGGGAAGTTGTGGTTGTACTGTTCCAACCTACCCTAAAGAGCCAATCATGCCTGGTCAGACGGCAACCATCGATGTTCGTTACGACACACAGCGTGTAGGTCCGTTTACCAAATCAGTTACACTTACAACCAACGAAGCAAATGCTACACGTGTTTTGACCATCAAAGGTGAAGTTAAAACACCTCCGGCAGAAACTCCGGGAGCACCTACCGCAAACCCAAGCGTACTGACTCCAAAAGGATAATTATCCCTTCCTGTATAACATCTGCATTTTGCAGTTCAGAAATAGGGCCCGTTGCGATGCAACAGGCCCTATTTCTTTTTCCTCTTTTTCCATGGAATGGCTAAGGTAATCACGACAGCAATTTCTAACTTTAGTCCCAGATTCTTTCAAAACATAAATAGCGCTGTAAATCTTTTGTATAGCGTGCTTTTTTTATCATCAGAAACCAGCATTTCATTGAGCTGTCTGGCAGACACCATCTGAAAAAAAGAGAACTTCAGTCTGCGACCGAAGTTCTCTTTGAAATCTATTATCTAATTGAGGACATCTATGCTTACCAGATGGTAATTCTCTCTGTAGGCTCGCGGAATTGTTTGTCCGAAGGCTTGATATTGAATGCCTCATAAAATGCGTCATGGTGCGTAAGTGGTGCAAATCCCCTCAGATTTGCCGGTGCATGCGGATCGGTGCTGATCAGCATTTTTACAGCCTGATTGGTAGAGTTGTTTTTCCAGCAGTTGGCCCAGCTGATGAAGAACCGCTGATCGGCAGTTAATCCGTCAATCTTCTCATTTTTCTTGCCTTGCTCGGTCTTTTTGAAAGCCGCGTAGGCAATGGCAACGCCACCAAGATCAGCAAGGTTTTCTCCAAGGGTAAGCTTGCCGTTTACAGGAATCGTATCAAGAACCATGTAATTATTGAACTGCTCTACGATTTTTTCAGCCTTCTTATCAAAGCGCTCCGCATCTTCTTTCGTCCACCATTCTTTCAGATTTCCTTTTGCATCGTACTTGCGGCCTTCATCATCAAAACCGTGTGTCATTTCATGTCCGATAACACCACCGATTGCCCCGTAATTCACTGCATCATCGGCATTGAAATAGAAAAAAGGCGGCTGGAGAATTCCCGCAGGGAATACGATTTCGTTGTTTGTAGGATTGTAGTATGCATTCACGGTTTGAGGTGACATCATCCATTCAGTGCGGTCAACACCCTTTTTGTACTTTTCCATCATATCCATCATACGCCATTTGCCTGTTGAGATGACATTCTGCACATAGGACTGTTTTCTGATTTCAAGTTTTGAAAAATCGTCCCATTTGTCAGGATATCCGATTTTCACCATGAAGGTACCTAGTTTTTCAAGCGCAGCTTTCTTGGTTTCGGCGCTCATCCAGTCGTTTTTGTTGATGCGCTCGCGAAAAGTTTCCTGAAGGTTATTTACCAGCTCAAGCATGCGTTTTTTCGCCTCAGGGCGGAAAGCCATTTCAACATAGATTTGACCTACCAACTCACCAAGACTACCGTCGGTATTCATCATGACACGCTCCCATCGTGGTTTGCGCACTTTCGTACCCGACAACACTTTGCCTGAAAAATTGAATGATTCTTCAGAAAAATCGTCGCTGAGGTAACCTGCATAGCTGTTCAGCAACCTCCAGGTAAGATAGGTTTTCCAAACTTCAATAGGTTCAGAACTGATTAGCTCATCAAGCTTTTTGAAATAGTCTGGTTGTCCGACGATTACACTGTCAGTCGGCGGTAGATTGTACAGAGCTGTTTGTTCAGCCCAGTTAATGTTTTTTGTGATAGCAGAAAAATCAGCAAGTGTCATTTTGTTGTAAACCTTGTACGGGTCTCTTCTGCTGACCTTGTCCATTGACCCTTCAGCCAATTTGGTTTCCAGAGCGATGATATCTGCTGCCGCCTGATCCGCCAACTTTCTCCCTTTTTCTCCCGAAACGGATACATTGTTGCCATATCTCTTGCCTTTGAACAGCATTTTCTTTGTTACTGTATCCATCAGCATGAACATATTGCTGATGTATTTTGTGTATGCCTCTCTTATTTTAACCTTGTCAGCATCGTTTTTAAGGTAGTAATCCCTGTCAGGAAGTGTGAGTCCGCCCTGCGAAAAATATGGAATCAGCTTGCTGCTGATTTTTTGATCCTGGTCAATGTAAAAACCATAAAGTGGCCTGCTGCCCCAGCTCATGAATTTCCCTAGGAGGGTTACCATCTGCTGTCTGGTTTTTATGCCGTTGATTTCTGCATAGTAACGTCTGAGTGGAGAATCCCGAAGGCGATTGTTGAGGGTAGAATCCATACCGCTACGATAATAGTCGCCGATTTTTTGCTTTGATGAACCCATCGGATACGACTTTGCAGTGCACTCCTTCATGATCTCTTTGAGCACCTTCTTGTTGTTTTCATTGACCTCATTGAAACTTCCCCAACGCGACTCCGACGGCGGAACAGGGTTCATTTTTCGCCAGTTTCCAATGGCATATTCATAAAAATCATCACCGGGTTTTACCGATTGATTCATGTATTCCAGGTGAATTCCTTCAGACTGTGCCTGGACCTGTAAGGCCAGTCCTGCACCAAATAAAATGGCAAGTAATTTTCTCATATACTATAAGTTGTTAAGTAAAAAAATCACGCAAAAATAAAAATAAATGCCAGAGTAGTATCCGAATTGCTTCGGGAATAGATGAATACCCATATTTCGGGGACATAATAAGACAATTAGGGCAACCAACAAACGCAGAAGGGGCATTGTTTGGTTTTAGAACCTTGAATCGGTAGTCAAAAACAAACATTTGGACACAATCGTTGTTAGGGTTACATCAATTTAAAACACTTTACATTATGAAAAGAAACCTGACTTTACTGATGTTCATTCTCGCCTGTACGTCCACGCTTATTGCGCAGCGTACGGGAGTTATCCAGGGAACCATCAAAGACAAAGCAACACAGGAACCGCTGATTGGTGTTAGCATTACCGCTGAAGGCACAAATCCGCTCATCGGAGCAAGTTCAGACATTGATGGAAATTTTATCCTGACGGTACCTGTGGGAAGCTACAACATTAAGGCCTCTTATGTTGGCTACAAATCATTTACCAAATTCAACATCAGCGCCACAACAGGAAACGCCAGCATCATCAACTTTGAGCTAGATGCTGATATAGCATCATTGGGTGAGGTCGTAGTCACTGAAAACAAAAGCATCAGGGTTGCTACCGTCGAGTCGCCCAATTCTATTCAGCGGCTCGGAATGGAGGAAATAAAAACCACCCCCGGCGGCAACTTTGATATTTTCAAGGTTGTGCAAACCCTTCCCGGAATTGGATCTACACCCAACGGATTCAACAGAAATGACATCATTGTGCGGGGCGGTGCTCCGGGTGAAAATGTCTACTACCTTGATGGCGTGGAAATTCCGGTCATCAATCATTTCGCCACACAGGGTTCGGGTGGTGGATCTAATGGTATTCTTAACGTGTCTTTTATCGAAGAGCTCACCCTTAGTTCGAGTTCGTTCGATGCCCGATACGACAATGCACTTGCCTCAGTATTCCAGTTTAAGCAACGGGATGGAAATCCCAATCGCTTCCAGGGAAATATGAGGCTCAGTTCATCTGAACTTGCCGTCACAGCAGAGGGCCCGCTTTCCAAGAATACGACGTACCTCGCCTCTGCCAGAAGATCATATCTGCAGTTTTTTTTCAAGGCAATAGACCTGGCCATCAGACCGGATTACTGGGACTTTCAGTACAAAGTGACGCATAAAATCAACTCCAAAACTACTCTTACAGCCATCGGCCTGGGCGCCATTGACAAATTCTATTCTGACCTTACGGCAAATACTACTCCCAACAATGCCCAGGTCATCAAGCAGGCTCCCTATATCCGTCAGTGGAATTATACCGTCGGACTCTCGTTGAGAAGACTGATGAAAAACGGCTTTATGAACATTGCCCTGAGCAGAAACATGGCAGACAACGAATTCTCGCAGTACGAAGACGGACTGCGGGATGATGAAAGCAAACGCTACCTCTTCAGTAGTTCTCGCGAGGCAGAAAACAAACTTCGGCTGGATGTAAATAAATACCTTGGCTCCTGGAAACTGAGCTACGGTGGTGTGGCCCAATACGTCAAATACAACAATGATTTTTACAATATTTTCCGAAAGGAAATAAAAGATTCCAATGGTCTGATTGTGCAGCCGGAGGATAAAATTACCTTCAACACCGGGGTTGACTTCTTGCGGTATGGTCTCTTTGCGCAGGCCTCTCACCTCTTTATGGGCGACAGAATGGGCCTGAACATCGGTGTACGTTCTGACATGAACAATTTCACCAGCACAGGAGGCAATCCGCTAAAGACCCTCTCTCCAAGGGCTTCTCTTTCTTATCGCATCAGCAACAAGTGGAAGGCCAACGCCTCTTTCGGAAACTACTACAAACTGCCTTCCTACACCATTCTGGGCTATCGCGACAGAGCAGGAGTTTTGGTCAACAAATCGGCCGATTACATCCGTTCAACACATTATGTCGCAGGATTAGAGTTTATTCCAAGAGTGAGTACCCGCTTTACCCTCGAGGGCTTTTACAAAGAATACGATAACTATCCCGTCTCACTGCGGAGCGGCATTTCACTTGCAAATGAGGGACAGAACTTTGGTTTCATTGGCAACGAGGCCATCAGTAGTACAGGAAAAGGTAAAGCTTATGGTGCGGAATTTTTCTTTCAGCAAAAACTGACCAAAAACCTGTTCGCTATTGTATCCTACACCTACGTCATCAGCAGATTTTCAGGTGCAGACGGCAAGTTGATTGCCTCTGCATGGGACAACCGCCACCTCCTCTCCACGCAGTTGGGTAGGAAATTCAAGCGCGACTGGGAGATGGGGCTCAAATACCGTATCACCGGTGGTGTACCCTACACACCTTATGACCTCGTAGTTTCACAGCGTGTGTATCCTCAGACCGGACAGGGCGTTTTAGACTACAGCCGTCTTAATGGAGAAAGGTTAAAACCATTTCAGCAGTTTGATTTTAGAATAGACAAAAAATGGAACCTAAAGAACAGTACCTTCGATTTGTACTTTGACGTATCAAATGCACTACTTGCCCGTAACCAGCAGTACCCGAGTTATGTTTTTGAGAGACTTCCGGACAACACAGGTTTCAAAACCACAGACGGTAAATCCCTGAAAGCCGATGGCTCCAATGGCATTCCTGTGGTTGAGATACAGGATGATCCTGTGGTGATACCGAGTCTTGGTTTTATGTTTGAATTTTAATTTCACTATCCTTAAAAATCCCCGTCAGACAGTGCTTTGCCGGGGATTTTTTTGGTTTTTGATGAAGCACTTACGGCGCTAAGAAGTGCTTCTTTAGTTTGGTATCTCCAAAAATGAAAAGCACCGCTGTTTATTTACAGCATTTTGCAGTAATATTGTGATGCATCAATACAAAGCAAAAAACAAAATGCTATGCAAACCACTTTCAGGGAAAGAATACTGTCCATTGATCTGTTGCGGGGGATTGTGATGGTTATAATGGCGTTGGACCACTGCAGGGATTATTTTCACTACGGATTTTTCAGCACAGACCCGACCGATCTCAATACAACTACTCCAATACTTTTCTTTACGCGTTTCATAACGCACTACTGCGCACCTACATTTGTTTTTTTGTCGGGTACTTCAGCATATCTGTATGGTGCGAAAAAAACCAAAGGAGAACTGAGCCGGTTTTTACTGACTAGGGGGGTGTGGCTGATTTTTGTTGAACTATTCATCAATAGCTTTCTCTGGAGTTTTGACATTAGCTACGAATACTTTTCTCTTCAGGTACTTTGGGCGATTGGTCTTTCCATGGTAATTCTGGCCGGACTGGTTTTTCTCCCTTATAATGCCATCCTCGCCATGGCAGTTTTAGTTTTGTTTGGCCACAACCTGCTTGACGGCATAGAAGTACCCGGGAACAATATCGCTTATATACCGTGGTATATTCTACATCAGTCCGCATCTGTGAAAATAACAGAAAACCACGGGATTAATTTTATCTATCCGGTCATTCCATGGACCGGCATCATGGCAATTGGTTATTGTCTCGGTAAATTATACGTCGGAGGCTTCAACGCTGATTTAAGAAAAAAATGGCTGATTGGACTGGGTATTTCAGCTACTCTATTGTTCATCATTATCAGATTTTTAAACGGGTATGGCGACCCACAACCCTGGTCCTTTCAGAGGGACAACATTTTTACCCTTTTGTCCTTTTTAAAACTGAGTAAATATCCGCCATCACTTGACTTTGCACTTGCGACACTTGGGCCCGGACTACTGTTTTTGTCTGTAGCTGAAAAATTCCGTAATTCGTTCAGCAGATTTTTCATTGTTTTCGGAAATGTACCTTTCTTCTATTACCTCATGCACATGCTTTTTATTCATCTTTTTGCTATGCTGGGACTCATCCTTACGGGAAAGGACTGGCGCATGATGATACTTGATGACTCTGCATTCTGGGGAGACAAACTGTCAACCTATGGCTATTCACTTGGCGCAGTCTACCTGATCTGGGTTGGTTTGATTCTCTTTCTGTACCCTTTTTGCAGAAAATACATGTTGTATAAAGCTAACCACAAAGAAAAATGGTGGCTGAGTTACCTTTAGTTTTCAGGGAAAAGCAATTTCCGCAACAACAGGATAATGGTCAGAAAAAGGCACTTTTGGGATCTTGCAGGAGAGCACCTCAAGGGAAGGATCAACGAGGATATAATCTATCCTCAAACCCGGAATAATACCACCATAAGTCACTCCAAGGCCACAACCCTTTTCGGCAAAAGCATCCTTCAGACCGCTTGAAATCTGATTGTAAGTGTAGGATTGCGGTGTATCGTTAAAATCTCCGGCTATGATGACGGGATGTGGACTTTTTTGTATGAATCTACGAATGGACTCGCTCTGTGAAGCCCTGAAATAGGACATGTCGCGAATTTTTCTGATAACATTCAGCGCAGTCCTGCGGGTTGTGTTTGAGCGAAATTTGTCTTCTATTACGTCCTCTGTGCGTTCGCGGACGGAATTTGATTGCAGGTGGGTTATGACGAGTCGCATAGTTTTTCCCCTGATTTGAAAATCCGCATAATTGGCTCCATTTGCTGTCTCCACCCTATCCTCCTTCATGATAATTTTGGCTGACCTGGCCGCAGGAAATTTAGAGAAAATGGCGATGCCCTTTTCCTCAGGATGAAAAATATATGGATAGGCAGCCAGTGCCGGAAACTGATTTATTCTGTTTTTGTACTCAGCTGAGGTGATAAATGATTCCTGAAGGCAAATAATGTCCGGCTGCTCAGCGGTAATAAATTTTTCAAAATCATCCTTCCTGCGTTCTCGAAGCGAACCTTTCAGCAAGCTGCTGAAATTATCAACATTATAGGTCAAAATCTTGATGGCACTGGTCGGGGCTATTTTGCTGATCAGAGAGAAGCCGACAAAGTTAGTAACATGCGACCATCCCAGCAAAATCACTATGAGAGAGATGATAAAATAACGTTTCCTCAGAAACAACCAGACGAACGCAAATGCGATATTTAGCAATAATAGAAAGGGATAAGCCATGCCCGCAAACTGCAGGAACCAAATTTTTTCCGGCGGAACGTGCGGAGCGAGATAAGCCATCAGGGTAAGCAGCAGCACCGCAAGATTGCACAGGAGCAGGACATTTCTCAGCACGCGCATAGATAAGAGTTTGGATAAAAGATCTCTTTACGGATAATACTTACCTGCTCATCTTCAGGAGAAATTCCTTTTCTTCCTGATTGAGACTATCGTAGCCGGATAATCTGATTTTGTCGAGAATTTGATCCAGCTTTGCCTGATTGTCAGTGTTTTCAGAAGTATCTGTTCTTCCGGATGGCCTTCCAATCGTTGCTTTGTTTCTGTAAACCAGTCGTGGACCGGGCCTTTTCGCCTTCCTACTGCCGAAGCGAAACAAACTACCGGGACTGCTGATGAAGTCAATAATCCGGTTAATAGGTGCAGCCAGATCTGTTCCCGAACGCAATAGTCTGGCATAAATGTAACCCATCATTGCCCCACCAATATGAGCCAGATGACCTCCTGAATTCGTTGTTGTAGCCACGCCTATCAGATCCAGTAGCAACAACACCGCAACGATGTACTTAAGCTTTATTTCTCCGAAAATGACCAACCTTAAAATGTAGTCCGGTGCCATAACGCCTGCCGCCATTGCAACGGCCATCACTGCAGCCGACGCGCCCAATGCATATTCTCCTACACTGGGGAAGTAGTTTGCTGAAAGGAAAAATACCAAGGCACCTGCAAGTCCCCCAAGCAGATAGACCGGCACAATGCGGTGATTGCCGATAAGGTCACCCACAATATGCCCAAACCAGTATAGGTAAAGCATATTCCATAAAAGGTGGAAAAAACCCTGATGCAGGAACATATGGGTTAGGATTACCCAAGGGTGGTAGAGGTTATGCTCCCAGGATTTTCCAAGACTGAAAAAGTGCAGCATCTGGTAGAAAAAATCGGGAATATAACCACCGTTGAACAGAAAAGACACAATCATGATGGCATTGACCACCAGAAATACAATCACGTTGACAATAATGACACGGGTCATCATATTGCCGTACGAAAATTCACGCCTGATATCCTGCCAGATTGAGCTAAACACTATCGTACTATTGATTTTTTATACCAAATCATTAAAACTATTAACCCGACCACCGCACCACCGATGTGAGCGAAATGAGCAACATTATCGCCACCAAAACGACTGAAGCCCAGGAACATATCCAGTACCAAGACAAAAGGCACCAAATACTTGGCCTTAATAGGAATAGGTATAAAATAAATGAAAAATGCAGTATCTGGAAACATAAACCACACAGCGGCAAGAAGTCCGTACAATGCACCTGAGGCGCCCACCATCGGAACATCGGCCCTCGCCTTGATGATATCAATCATTTGCAGCTGTATGGTCTGGGGATCCAAAGCGTTCAACTGATATCCTGTGCGCTTGAAGAAGGAAGTTGCAATTTCAGTTGAAGGGTCGGCCATGTAGCTGCTCATCATTGACTCAAGTTGCGAAAACTCCCAATATGTCATACCCAGGTGTACTACTGCCGCACCAATGGCACAAATGAAATAGTAGGTCAAAAAACGCTTTCCACCCCACACCATTTCCAGCATCATGCCGATGCTATAAAGACCTATCATATTGAAGGCGATGTGCATCAGATTGGCATGCATAAAGAAATGTGTGACCAGCTGAAAGGGTCTGAAATATTCTGATGTCGGATAGTACAGCGCCAACATCGAACTTACTGCATCACTGAAACGGGTTCCGATAAAAAACAGGACATTGATGATCAATAGATCTCTTACTACCGGTGTAATTTGCATTCCTCTGTTGTAATTGTTAAAGCTCATGTGGGTGCCGGCTTATGCCTGATGTTTCTGGTTTCAGAAATGATTAAAACAATTTTTCAAGATCCTCAAGCTGATAGGTAATAAAACACTTCGTGCCAAATGGACTTTGAAATGGTATATTACATGCAAACAACTGATCTATCAGACTCCTCATCTCCAGCACATCCAGCGTTTTACCCTTCTTCGCTGCTGAACTTCTGGACATGGCTCTGGCAATCTTTTCCTTGAGGTCGATTGACAGATTGATGTTCTGTTTATATTGTTCAATCAGATTTTCAATAACCAGCTGTTCACTTGCACCCTGCTTCATTTCGGCAGGCATACCGTGAATCACAAAGGAATTTTGACCAAATTCAGTAATGTCAAAACCCATTTTGTTCAGATTAGGAAGTATTTCCTTGAGTATTTCAGCATCTGCAACCGAGAGTGAAATTGATTTTGGAAACAACTCAGTTTGAGTACTAACGTTGGACTCATCAAAAAGTTGGATATACTTTTCGTACAATATCCGTTCGTGAGCAGCCTGCTGGTCAATCAGAATAAAGCCTGACTTTATCTGGCTGACGATATATCTATTGTGAATCTGATATGGATCCTTGTGTACTTTCGAAAATGAGTTGCTCTGATCATCGAGTTTACCCGAGGATAATTGCTCTGCGCTTTCGGCAGGCAGATTTGTCGCTGAAGGCACTCCACCACTATTTGTCTCGAGCTCTTCTTTATCAAATCCCTCGAAGAGTTTTTGCCAGTTTCTCAAATTGGAGGAGCGCAAGGTATCAGGCCTTGAAAACTGAACCGAGGAACTGCTATCAGATTTATCATCCCGTCGTGCAAAGTTGCTGGGAATGGTCTCCAGGTAAGTGGTTGAAGGCGTGTGCACAGGCATACTCCTGCTCAAACCGGTATCCTGCTCAAAATCCAGCGTTGGGGTGACGCTGTATTGTCCTAGTGAATGCCGTACTGCAACCTTCAGGTAATTGTATATTAACCTCTCGTCATCAAATTTAATTTCCGTTTTGGTTGGATGCACATTAACGTCAATCCGGGACGGATCAATTTCAAGAAAGATGACATACAAGGGGTAGGTATCTTTTGGCAGCAGGTCTTCATATGATGTCATGACGGCATGCTGCAAATAGCTGCTTTTCACAAAACGTCTGTTGACAAAAAACAACTGCTCCCCCCGTGTTTTCTTGGCAAATTCGGGCTTACCGACAAATCCTGAAAAAACAACTGCGTCAGTTTCCTCACTTACGGGAACGAGATTTTTACTGAATCCCGCACCAAAAATACCAATAATCCTTTGCTTTAAATTGGCCGCTGGCAGATGATACAATTCGGCATCATTGTGGTGCAGTGAAAAATGAATATCCGGATTGGCCAATGCAAGTCGCTGAAAATCTTCAATGATATGCTTCATTTCAATCGGATTGGACTTGAGGAAATTCCTTCTGGCAGGGACATTGTAAAAAAGATTCTTCACCTGAATGCTGGTACCCTGAGGACACTGCTCAGCTTCCTGACTTTTCACCTCCGAAGCCTCAACAACTACCCTTATACCTACCTCATCAATCGCGCGGCGGGTTTTTAATTCAACCTGGGCCACAGCGGCGATAGATGCCAGAGCCTCTCCCCTGAATCCCATTGTTTTGATCAGGAACAGGTCATCAGCCTTTCTGATTTTGGATGTCGCATGCCGTTCGAAGCACATTCTGGCATCTGTTTCAGACATGCCACAACCATTGTCAATAACCTGAATTAATACCTTACCAGCCTCTTTTACAATGAGTTGAATTCTCGAAGCCCCGGAATCCACCGCATTTTCCAATAATTCCTTGACCGCGCTTGATGGTCTTTGTACGACTTCTCCAGCAGCAATCTGATTGGCAATCGAGTCCGGCAAAAGCTGAATCACATCAGCCATATTATTTGTTTTGCGTTTTTAGGTTATAAAGATATGCGCCTGCAAAGATAATCCCATTAAGCCAAAAAAATGGACTGCCTGAGCATATATTGAGCTTATTCAGCCTTCTGTTCTTCAATGTTTTGTATTTCACGGAACAAGTCTTTCAGTGCATCATCGGGTAAAACACCCTTTTTGCTCTGAAAGAACTGATCAAACAGTATTTCCATGCTCTGTTCGTTGATGTTTACTGCTCTTTGCTCAGTACCACTGAATCCGTCAGTGATTTCAGGAACTATACTAACAATGCGTTCATGGGCATCACTAATCCTCCTTTTGTCGACTGCAGAAAGGTATTTCTCCACTTTCAGACTTAACTGGACGTAGCTTTCCTGTACGGTTTCCAGCCATGATACGGCTTCATCAACACCTTCAAATTTATTTTGGTATAAGTCAAACTGCTGCTTCAGTTCGACACGCTCCATGCTGACAGGTTTTCCCGGTTTGGCATGGACAAGGTGAACATATTTTTTCTGAGATGCCTCTGCAAAACTATATGCCAAAGGACTTCCAGAGTAAACCACCGGCTGTTGATTGTCCCCCAAATTCTGGCTCCTGTGCAGGTGACCAAGTGCTACGTATTGTATCTGAGGCGGAATGTTCTCGGTAAAAATAGGTTGACTACCACCGACAAGAATGGCCTTCTCTCCTTCGGGCTCTTCAGGCTGCTCACCGCCTTTCTGCATTATAAAAAGATGCGTCACCAGCATATTCACACCGGTTTCATCGCAGTATTTGTCTGCCAGTTCAGTCCAGTGCTTTTGAAGTACAGTTCTGAGACTTTCATCTCTGTTTTCTGATCCAAGGTATTTTTTCAGGCGAAGCTCATTTGCATATGGGGTGAGGATCAGGCGCAGCGGGAAATCGCATTGAGGAAGTTGTAATTCTACAAAGCCCTTGTCAATCTGAATCGTCTTTAATCCCCTCGTCGTTTCAAAAGGTTTTGATTCAGCCATGGGCATCCCAACAAACAGAATTCCACTCACCCTAGCCAGTACATCGGGCATATCCACCCTCTCAGGAGAATCATGGTTTCCGGCAATAGCAATAACTGCCCGAGAACCATTTTTTGCAAGACGGTGAAGCGTGGAGTATAATAATTCTGATGCTTCATTGGGCGGATTGAAGGAGTCGAAAAGATCACCGGCTACAATTACCGCATCTACATCATGTTCATCTGCTATTTCTACGATTTGTTCCAGAACGGCCTGTTGCTCTTCAAGTCTGGAAAATCTGTCCAGATATTTCCCTAAATGCCAGTCGGCTGTATGCAGTATCGTCATGGAACAAATGTAAGGAAAAGTGGGAAAAGTTATGGTTAAAAAATTGTCCCCACTTTGGTAATTACCAACAAATAATGAGGGTAAAATTACATTTAGGGCCAATCTTTACAGCATTGCTCAAACAACAACTTTGGACTTGTTTTGGTCTGTACCCTGCTATCAAGTGAATTAAATGTTCTACATCCCCTCAATTCCGGTCACCGTAGTGTACTTGAACGATAATTTTTTATCCGGATTGATTATCTTATATGCAGACTGTACCGCCAGCGTAGCTTCGTGGAAGCCGCAGAGGATTAATTTCAGCTTTCCGGTATAGGTGTTTATATCACCAATGGCAAAAATTCCAGGTATGTTTGTGCTATAATCAAGCGTATCTACCGCAATGGCTCCTTTTTCAATACCTAAACCCCAGTCCGCGATAGGACCCAGTTTTGGGGATAATCCGAAGAGCGGGACATAGTGATCAGTTTGTATCTCAAAATCGCCTCCGGTTTCATGGCGAACATATACCGATTCCAGTCTGCCATCTCCCGTCAAAGCGGCAACTTCTGCATCGGTTATCAGGCGTATAGTACCTGTCTCCGCGAGATGATGTACTTTTTCAACTGAATCCAATGCTCCCCTGAACTCTTTTCTCCTGTGTATCAGAGTTACTTTCTCCGCAACATTGGCGAGGTATATGGTCCAGTCCAGTGCAGAATCTCCACCTCCCGCAATGACTACATTTTTATTGCGATAAAATTCCGGATCTCTGATGATGTATTCGACTCCTTTGTCCTCATAATCGGTAATATTGTCCAAAGGCGGTTGTCTGGGTTCAAAGGAACCAAGGCCTGCTGCGATAAAAACCACGGGGGCACAATGGACAGTGCCTCTGTTTGTCGTAACGATAAACCTGCCATCGGAGACTTTATCAAAAGCCTCGACCCTCTCACCAAGCGTAAATCCAGGGTTGAAAGGCTCAATCTGTTTCATAAGGTTATCCACAAGTTCGCCGGCAAGGACGCTTGGAAAACCCGGTATATCGTAAATGGGTTTTTTCGGATATATTTCGGACAATTGACCACCAACCTGTGGAAGTGAGTCAACTAAGTGACATTTCAGCTTCAACAAGCCGGCTTCAAAAACTGCAAACAAACCAGTTGGTCCGGCACCAATGATCAGTATATCGGTCTCAATCATTTGGAATCACTTTAGGGTTTTATATGGCCTCCTCTGGGTACTTTTATACATTGAACCTGAAGTGCATCACATCACCATCTTTTACGATGTATTCCTTTCCTTCAATCCGGAGCCTTCCTGCGTCCCTAGCAGCAGCTTCCGAGCCATATTTAACAAAGTCATCGTAAGATATGACTTCAGCTTTGATAAAACCCTTCTCAAAATCTGTGTGGATTACTCCGGCAGCCGCAGGCGCTTTCCACCCTGTTTCAATGGTCCAGGCTCTGACTTCCTGGACACCTGCAGTAAAATATGTACTAAGATTCAATAGTTTATAGGCAGAGCGAATCAAACGGTTAAGGCCGGCTTCGCTCATTTTGTACTCCTCCATAAACATGGCTTTATCATCCGGATCTTCCATTTCTGCAATCTGTGCTTCAATGCTATTGTTCAGCACAATCATTTGTGCGCCCTCTTCATCGGCAGCTTTCTGCAAAACTGCGGAAAACTGGTTTCCAGTGTGCATAGATGCCTCATCTACATTTGCAACATAAAGAACCGGCTTTACACTGAGCAAAAACAAATCTGCAATCGCAGGCAATTCCTCCTTGGTCAGACCCAGTTCTCTGATGCTTTTACCCTGTTCAAGCCAGTTTTTACATCTCACCAGCACATCAAGCTCCGCCTTTGCCTTGGGGTCATTACCAACTCTGGCCTGCTTTTCAACCTTTTGAATTTTTTTATCAACGCTTTCAACATCTTTCAACTGCAATTCAGTGTCAATAATCTCCTTGTCACTTACCGGATTGATGTTTCCCTCTTCACGAAGTACATTGTCATCTTCAAAACAGCGGACAACATGTATAATGGCGTCCACCTCTCTGATGTTTGCTAAAAATTTATTTCCCAAACCCTCCCCTTTTGAAGCTCCGCGAACAAGACCCGCAATATCAACGATTTCAATTTGTGTCGGAACCACCCGCTGGGGATTAACCAGTTCGCTGAGTTTGGTCAACCGCACATCAGGAACATCGACCAGACCTACATTGGGATCTATCGTACAGAAACGATAATTGCTTGCCTGCGCCTTGGCAGAATTGGATACTGCATTGAAAAGGGTGGATTTACCCACATTTGGAAGGCCAACGATGCCACATTTTAAACTCATTGTATCTTGAATTGGATTTGCTGAAAAATGTACTTTTTTACTTTTAATCAGCCAAAACTGATTTTTCGAAAAAAACGCTGCAAAAGTACGTATTTTTGTCCACCAAGTCTACAATTAGAGCATAAAAAAATGGCATTTGAAGCCTCAAAAACAAAATAATCTAAGGCGTCAGGTTTCAAAAGCGGCCAGAAGGCAAACAAAATTTTACAAATTGAATTTAATGGAAGCCAATGAATTTCCTTGCACATATTTTCCTCTCACAACATAACGAAGACTGGATGATTGGCAACCTCATTGCCGATTTCATCAGCAACAGAGATCTTGACGGTCTCAATGTCGGCGTACGAGAAGGAGTTTTGATGCACAGGCAAATCGACACTTTCACCGATAGCCATCCGGTTGTAAAAAAAAGTGTAAGAAGGCTTTCATCTGACTTTTACAGGTACTCCCCTGTTGTTTCTGACATCTTTTACGACTACCTTTTGATTCGAAACTGGCAAAATTACACTGCCCATGATTTTGACGAATTTTGCCATTGGGCCTACGAAATTATGCATCAGAGAATGGACGAGATTCCGCCCAGACTCAAGGAAAACTTACCACAAATGATTGCCCACAACTGGCTGAAAGATTACGGGACAGCTGAAGGGCTTCAGTTTACCTTTGATCGTTTTGCGAAAAGAGTAACATTTGAAGCCGACTTCAGCAATGCCGCCGAAATATTAATCCAAAAAGTTCACGACCTTAATGAGGACTTTAATCAGTTCTTTCCGGATCTGGTCGATTACGTGCACAGAGACCTCAAAGACATGACCGCAGGAACTGATATTCTGCTTTAATTTTCTGTAGTAAATATGCTGTATTTTTGCTATCGCAATACTCAGTCCCCCGCATTTCCATAGAGCAAGTCCTTTAATTTTGACCCTTTTAGCTCGGTCAGATTATAAGAATTGTTGAATTTCTCGATAGAAATATCAATATCCTTTTTCAAATCCTCAAATTGCCTCGGCAACTTGTCAGCACAACTGACCTTGTTTTCGTAATTGTCAACTATGGATTTGAATTTTTGATAATATTTCTCGCCCTGAGCAACGAATGTACTGTACTTGTTGATGTAATCCAGCAAGCGATCAACTGCAAATTCAAGGTTAACCTGCTTTTTGTATACACCCTTGTCAGAGGGCATTTTTTTCATGGCAACTTCCATATCCTCAACATACTTATCGAGCATTTCAAGGATTTTATCCCAATCATCAGCTTTCCGGCAACGGTCAAGCGGGGTATTATAACTCAGCACCTGAACATAATCATCAAACAACCGCAGCGACTCATCTTTGAGGGTATTGTTCATATCTCGCAGAAAACCGGTTTCGTGACAAATGGTATTCAGGTCGGCACTCATCCTAACGGTGAAGTCCAAAATACAGGAAATCTTGTTCAACTCGGCCTCTTTCTCCTTGTTGTCGATAGGCATGGTGAATAAGCTGATCAGGGTTCCTGCAACAGTTACATACGGGTTGCTCTGCAACAATGCCGGAAGCTGAAGTGGTGGATTCGCCTTTGCTCCTTTCTTTTCAAGCAGTGTTTTTGCAGCCTGAAAATCAGGATAGGAATTGGGATTTGATATTACTGCTATATTCTGATACGTCTGTAGAGCAGCGAAATGGTGGTCCAGCGCAAGCACTTTTTCATATATCATTTTTATTAGATCGAGACCCTTTCTGTAGCGCACCTTGGTAAGGGCAAACTGCATTTCCTGCTCTAACATAAATCTAGATTCCATCGCATTGATTTTACTTACCATCGCCTCCACGTAGATCCAGTCCATCTGATTTTCCGCTACTCGACCAGCCATTACAATTTCTGCCCGTTCAATTTCATCACCAAAACTGGTTAGCTGCTGTTCATAGTTATTTTTGATGCCCAACAACTCTGATTTTGTATTCTCCAGAAATAGCAAAATGGAATCAGTATTTATTACAGCAGGAGCAGCATTGAGCGCTGCAGATGAAGTCGGCAGATAAAAACACATGGCAATGAATAAAACGATGCTTTTCATGATTACCCGATTTATTGGTTGTTTTTGATGGTAAAGCTGATAATATAACAGTCCTCCATTTCAACGATTGGATGTGCACCTCTGGCAATCAGAAGTGGCTTTTCCATTTTTTTCTCCCTGAGCAACTGAAAATCCTCCTCGACAGTATACATATGCTGGTTTTTGAATTCCTGTTCCTCCATTTCCCTGCTCAGACTGTTTTTCATTATTTTCAGATTTACCCTGCTGACACCATCGAGATAAAGGAAATTTTGCTCCTCGGAATCATCGTCGATCTTATCAGATAATTCTTCAATAGAACACAAACCACGGCCGATACCGCATGGCCGCCCGAATTCTACTGCAGCTGTGATTTTTTCCTGGGCGTGAATTCGCGGAGCAGTCAGGGACAATAAGCTGATACCAAAAAATGGTGTAATTAATATTTGTTTCATGGCTACATTACTGATTTATTGAGCAGAAATGGCTATTCACTGCTGAGTTTAAAGCAATTGAGCTTCACATAATCATGGAAATACAAGTACCCATTCCGAGGATCAATCGATATAGGATTGGCAGAATCAACTTTCAACTTATTCACCTCCAAGCCGGAATTTACATCAACAATGTTGATTGTTGCGTCTCCCCAGTTGGCTTGGTACAATTTACCTTTGTATATTGACATATTTAAGGCATTGGTTCCAAAACTCTGCCGCACGCTCCACAATACCTGTCCTGAATCTGCATTCAGGGCATAGGCCACTCCACACAATGGTTTTACAAATATTTTATTGTCTGAAAAATACCAGTTACCGGTAGGCATGCTGGCATTTTGCTCGTTTGAACGCCATTTCCAGATGATCTGACCATTTTGCGGACTGAGACAGTAGACATTTCTCATACCGCAGAAATATAACTTACCATTGAGATGTGTGGTTTTGGATACAAGACTGGAAACATCTTCAATGCTGTCTATCTTCCATTCAATCTGCGACTTGCTTAGATTGTAGGCATACAGGTCCACCCTTCCGGGAAATCCCTTCGCGTCATAGATTCCTCGATTTTGAAAAAAAAGTACTGTATCCGTTCCGTTCAACCACATCGTGGGGATTGCCAGGCCGGGACAGAAATTTCCGGTCCTTTTGATGGTAAACACCTTACGGGAATGACCATTTCTGATGTCAGTCAAAAATACCCCCGAACTATCAGACCATGGACCGGCAGCGCTGTTGTAATCTACCGTATGTAAAAGTGTATTTTCATACCCATTCACATATACGCTCCCTGTTTTCTGGATACTCCAAATTTTTTGTCCGCTGTCTAAATCAATGGCACTCAACATTACTCCAGAAGAATATACCGCAACATTTTCGTTGTGATAAACATCTGAAAATGTGACCGCTCCCGGATAGTCAACCTGCCATTTTTTTTCACCGGTAAGTCGGTCGTATGCCCATACATATTGGTGACTGAAAGTTGTATCCGAAGATTCCTGGTCCACTACAACAAGGTTCTTGTACAAAATGGGCGCTGTGAATGAAAGGCCGGGCTTTATAATTGCAGGTGTAACCGCCGACCAGACCCTTTGGGGAAATACTGGATCAGGTGTCGGATCGGAATCAGTATGCTTGGTATTTGTTCTGCAGGATAGCTGAATGACAATCAATCCGCAAAGCAGTATTTTGATATTTTTCATAGGTTATTTTGATATTTTAGGTCAAAAAGAGGTCACTACGATCACAATCTGAGGCACATCGTTCAATTGTACTTTACAAACTATATCATAGCAACCTCGAATGAATATGAGCAGCTATTAATAGGTTGCGGTCTTGAAGAAATCGTGAAAATCTCCGTTCAGAAGTCTTCGGATAGCCCATTTGGTGTTTGAATCATTTCTCATCTGTTGGTGATTGGATCCAGCCATTTTGACCTGCGCCACTGCATCTGGGTAGGCAGATGCAGAAGACTGAACAACTGCCCCATCTGAATCTTCAGTGAGTAGTGACTCCACAGGTATGGGGGCACAAACAACCCCTTGGGGCGGCGAATTTGGACATGGACCATTTACTGTGTAGCCATAAGTACCTGCATCCTTTTCCTCGCAGCGGCAGATTGTCCTTCCGGAATTTACTTTTCTTACGGCACCAATGACGGCTTTAAACTCATCATTGAGCGTCATAAGCGTTGCCGTACCACGCCCGTAGGCATTGGATATCATCATAAACCGGGCCCTTTTGGCAGGATTCCAGAATGAACTGGTGTTTTGGGCGAGGTGCAAGTAATAATCGCGTTTACTGCGATAATTGGACAGCGTATTGTTTGCTCCTGCTACATAAGGGGAATCATCGTTGGCATCCCACACCAGAAAGTCATTAGGCTTTTTTCCTTTGAAATTGTAAAGTTCACGCCACAATACAGGATCCTCCTCGGTTCCAAAAAATGCTACTTTTGCAGTATGTGGATTACCCTTCAACTGCGGCAAAGCAGGTGAACCAACACGAAATTCTTCTGAAAGCGGAACATTGGTCAGGTCAAATGCCTCAATGAAACCAGGTAAAATTGAAGTGCCAAAATGCTGTATCACATTGACAACATCCTGCATTGAATTCACTACCCTGTTTCCAAAAATGGTGTTGAAAAACCACCCATTCGGTATGGCAGTAGAGAGCCCCTCCGTGATCGGACCCTGAGAAAGGCCTGTTGTGGTCCTTGATAGTAACTGATAAGCATCCTGCTTATTGTTAATTATGTATGCACCCGTGTGAGGAGTACCGAAAGTTGCAATTCCGCCAAACTCGCCCGGTGGTTCGTAAGTATCCATAGCCCGGGAAACGATTCCGCCCTGACTGTGCGCAATCAGCATTGAACGTTCTCTCGGTATGAGCAATGGAGGCTGGGCATTGGCTTGATTAATCAATTGTATGGTGTTGGTATACAAATCGTTACCACATTCCTGAGCATTACCCATCTCTGTGTAACTGGCAAGATAGCTTCTGGCTCTGTATGTCCGATTGATAAAAGCGCTCACGCGTGACCAGGAGGAGCGGTCTCCGCCCAGCCCATGAATAAAAAATATATTGCGGGTTGGTTCCGGCGCAATGGCATCGATAATTTGATTGTCCATGTCAGCAGCTGTTTCAGGAAGTCGGGGCAAATCTTCAAGGCATAATGGAGAAGTATCAGATGTTTCTTGCGCGTGGATGTCGCCATCGACAGAAACCGGCAGCAATTGCTGCGCTTGTAGCTGTGCAGCTGCTAATAAAATAATACAAAATAGGTAGGGGAATTTCTTTTTCATGGCAGTATTTTTTTGGGTTAAAAATCAAATTGTTTTGTAATTGGAATATGTGGAGACAACGATTTTCTCGACCCTCGTTCCGTCAGTGTCCGTCTCAACCGACCGATCAACTTTGTGTCGCTTGGAGGGCTTTCCATCGATCATTGTGTAAAAAACTTTTTCCGAGCCAACATATTCGCCCTTATCAAAAAAAGTCAGTACTGTAATCAAATCATTTTGGTTGACCTCCAGCAGAAAATCTTCTCCTTTCATCTGGTAACCCGTGTCTGTGTGCACTATCTCGGCCTTGTTTTTTTCTGCACTGGCATATATTCTTTCGCTTAATTCAAATTCCACTTCGTCTTCCCACGACAATTCTTCCGTACACCCGGGTGCAAGTTCAGTGGCTGCGTAGCGGCACATCAATGTCCCCTCCTCATCATAGTAGGCAATGCCACTGGCATCTGCAATCATTTTAACAGGCTGAGGCATCCAGGGCTGCCACACCTCTGAAGGATTGATAACTGTTGTAATCTGACTGCCGTTGCATTTTTCGATGTGCTTGATGATTCTGCAGGGCCTGTATTTGACCTCCTCTGCCAGACTGAGCCTACGGTCCGGGTCAATCAGGTACGATACCTCTTCTATAAGGTCATAGCTTTCACATTTCTGGGAAGGCGGAACGATTCCCGCGCCTGCCGGAAAAACCTTGAAAAGACTTACCCCCATCAGCAGGACGCCGACGAGCATTTTTTGTGTTTTTTTCATAACTTATATTTTTTTGTTTTTCAAAGCGCCTACTCTATCTCAGCTTTTCGGCTTCCGCTGTGAAGTGCATTCTTGTGCAGAACAAAAGAGGCTCCGTTTTAAATGCAGTCCAAAGTTGGCTACGTATTTAAAAAACTCCAAATCTTACCCGTACAGTTTTTTACCTCAGTTTGCAAATAGGATCGTTTCAAAACACTTATATTCAGAAACTTACACAACACCACTCAAAGAAAATAAATAAATTTATTTCAGGTTAGTTTCATGACCACGATGCCGAACACGTTGGCAGCCAGATCAGCCCTATCCGCCATATTCGAAAGGTGCCTGTACACTTCACGGCGAAAAAACAGTTCAGGAAGATGCTCATTGCTGACGGGTTCAGTAAAAAGATCCCTCAGCGCATTTCGGTACTGCTTTTCTACTTTTCTCTCCAGCGCTTTGGTGTTCATCGCATGCTCACCGGCTACTCTCGGATTGTTGCTTAGTCGCTGCATTGCCAGCAGTAGTTCCTCCGTTTGTCTTTTCACCAATTCTATCATTTTTCGGATGTAGTCATCGGGCTTTACTTTCAATACATGCATCTCTTCCACTGTTGTCACGGCATAATCAACCATGTCATACAAAGCATTTGATATGTTGAAAATATCTTCGCGGTCAATAGGAGTAATAAATGTATTGTGCAAATCATCAATCAACACCCGCCTGATTTCTTCAATATCCCGATTGATATTCAGAAGGGCATCGAGCTTTGAAATGTCATCTATCTCAATCGTGCGCTCTAAGTATTCAATAGCTTCATGCGTTTTGGCTGCCTGACTGATGAGCTTTTCAATAAAACGATCTGTTTTCTCTGACTTTGTACTAAAAAATCCCATTAAAATATGTTTGAGATGAGTATAATTATATAGTAAATGATGGCTGAAAATGTGGCGGTTACCGGTATAGTAAGTATCCATGCGTACAGAATTTCCTCGAGCACAGACCACCTCACTTTTGAGATTTTATCGTTGGCTCCTGCTCCAAGGATCGACATGCTAACAACATGTGTTGTACTAACCGGTCCACCCAAGAAAGATGCCGTCATGATCACCAATGCCGAGGCCAACTGAGAACTAAAACTGTGGATTGGTCTGATCCGGTAGAATTTTCCACCAAGTGTCTGAATTATCCGCCACCCTCCCAGTGCAGTACCCGCGGAAATAGCGATTGCACTGACCAGTACTACCCAGTAAGGAACGATAAATTCCTGCTGAAATCCAAGTACGACCAGGCCCATGGTTATTATCCCCATTGTCTTTTGCGCATCATTTGCACCATGACTCAATGCCAGTGCTAACGCAGTAGGCAATTGTCCCGCCTTCAAGCCAATATCTGCCTTAGGACTTGCATTTTTCAGTAATCTCTTGACCAGTGCCATGCAAATCCAGCCAAAAACAAAACCAATCACCGGAGAAACAAACAAGGCCGTCACCACTTTTATAATCCCGGGCAATTTCAGAGCATGAAATCCGGAACCTGCTATAACTGCACCGGATATACCGCCAATCAGTCCGTGTGAAGAGCTGGAAGGAATGCCACTATACCAGGTGACAATGTTCCAAACGCTGGCACTCAGCAGCGCCGCAACAACTACATAAATGGTAATTGCGGAATGCTCGGCCACTCCGTTTCCGATGGTTTTGGCAACTGCCACCCCGAAAATGAAAGGTCCGACAAAGTTTGCAATGGCTGCAAGTGTCAATGCTGCCCTGCCAGACATCGCCCTGGAGGAAATCATTGTCGCTACCACGTTCGCACTGTCATTGAATCCATTCAGAAAATCAAAGCAAAGTGAAATGACAATGAGTAAAACCAACCAATATTCAGCGCTCACCAATAGGAATTTTACAAAATGAAATACCGCAAATTAATGTCATGTGGGGGTGCCGGGAATGATTCGAATCATCAGCACAGCTGACTTCATCCTACGGATCGAAATTCAATGGATTGTTTGCACTAATCCATAAAAAACAACTGCTCCGTTTTTGAAAAACGAAGCAGTTGTTTTGACCAATGTATTTACCTATCGCAAATTAATGTGTTTTCAAATATCTCTTTGAGCCAAGAAATTTTTTATCCGAGCCATGGAAAAACTATTATTGGGTATTACACTCTTGTTCAGGTTATTGTAAACCATTTGAGAAATAGAGGCGACAACATCGGGTAGTTTATTAGAGTCTTTTCCGGATGTCATAATGGTAAGAAGATATGCTGAACCATTGATATACACTAGCCCGGATTCATGTAGCTGGTTGACACCTTGTCCATCTCCCCACTCGCCAAACTTGTGCACCAAAGGGGTCCCTGCTGGAAACCCTGCTTCAAACCCTTTGGAAAACTCACTTCTTGAGAGGAGTTCCATCGCATATTCTGAATGCTCAAAAGACAAGTAACCACCATTGTACAGTATTTTGAAAAAGGTAGAATATGCTTTGGAGGTAATGGCAAAATTCCTGTCATAAATATTTGGTACCGGCAGACCTATAGCCGTGTAGGTTGTATTGTACTGTGCCTTGTCAACATTTTCGTGCAACAGAAATGTAGCATAATTGTCCGAATACTGTATCATATACTTCAGTAATTCAGAAACCGTATAGGCTTTTCCGGTCTCAATCTGCTTAGCAGTGTAGATCTGCTCTGGAAATCCGCTTGGCCTTTGGGCAAGAATAAGTCGCTTGTTTAAAGTGCCGGGATTTTTTTCCTCCATTTTCAGATAGGTAATCAACATGGGTACCTTCATCAGCGATCCGGGGTGGAAACTTTCGTTGGGATTGATACATGTCCAGTTACCTTTTTCGAAATCTCTCAAATAAATTGAAGCTGAAGATATGATTCCGGAGTTTTTATAGGATTCAATCAGCCCGATCAGCTGCGATTTGACTGCTGCATAACTGATGCTCTCATCCTCAGGCTCTGCGAACTGCAGTGGCTGGATGTACTGAAATCCTTTTAGTCTTTTTATTTTATAGGTACAATTACTGGACTGCGCTGTGTGGGTCGTTGACGTCAGCCCCACGGGGTTTTTCTTGAAATAAAGCTTACTGAAATAAAAGGTTCCCACACAGCTAAGAACTGCGGTAGTCAGTACAACTGCAAAGGTGTTTTTGAATAATGACATTGTTCGGGTTTGGATTGGTGAAAATGGTAATTTTTACAGACAAAAAACTTTCAAACACCTACAGGCGAGAAAACTCAGTCATTAAAAGGTAAAAGTAGCTATAAAAAGATTCCTCACCTACTCAACAAAACAATTTTATATAATACTATCCACTCCGAATGATTGCAGATGAAATTTAATATGTCACCAATCAATAATAATTGATCGATCCTGCGATTATCACTTCAATCGCATGTTATGTCATCAATTATGATGTACTCATGGAAAATTTGTCTGCCTGAGACCTTGGAAAGTAGCGAATTTAACCACTTTGACGACCAGACCGACCAGTTGAAATTTTGTATTTTCATGGCTGTGAGTTACTGAAAGCGTTCCAAGAGTATGGATGTGGCTCTCTGATGATTGTTTTCGATGTAAATCTACTGCAAATGTGAAGTTTGTAGAAACAGTAAAACAACTATTTTTTACCTGACTTTTCAACCTCAAAAAACATATTTTATTCAATGTTAATATGTTGCATTACTTTTCAAAGCACAGTTTAGCTTTTATACAAGAATGGACAAATCTTAAACAGAGGATAAATTTTTACATTTTTTTATTTTTCAAATCGAAAAAACTGTAAAAAAACATTTGAAATATTTACATTTGTTTGATATTTATCAACCAACCAAAGCCACAGAAAAACAAATGCCTACTACAATTCCTTCCCACAGAAAGGACAGTCTTGAAATATTACAGGAACTTGTCCAGGTGGCATCGCCACAAAAACTTCAGAAAGTAAAACCAATCATCGCATACGACAAAGAGCAGAAATTGCGAAAATTGTACGATGGAATGCGATTGAAAAAATGGAGGTCAGAGTCAGAAGCCATCAGGAGCATCTACGGAAAACAGGGGTCACCAAACGCGTTTGCCAAACTAAAGTCTGACCTAAGTGAGAAACTGGTTTCTGATATCCTACTCATCAACGTTAACGCTGCTGACGTACCCGAAGCGAAAAAGGCACTGAGGGATTGTCTTGTGAAATACCACACGGCATTGTTAATGTATCGGTTCACGCCCTTTCACAAAGCACCCGATAATATACTGGAGAAAATTTTTCCCAAATGTCTAAAATACGAATTTACAGAACTCATTATCGGCATTTCCGACATAATGGCGTGGAAGTACAAATTGCACAGTGATTTAAAAAAGGGTGCGTACTACGAGCAAATCCTTCTCAACCACCTGAAAATTCAGGAATTTGAATGCCGGGGAAAGATTTTTCTCGGAAACATCTATGCACAATATGCATGCAGCAGATCGTTCAAACCGGAAATCGTTCAGCAGGCAACACACTATCTGCAAATACTCGATTCGGCGAATCTGCCCTGCGAAACGCAAAAGACTATTTACTTCAAACGAATGCTCGAAGTCATCTGCTTGATGTCTAAATTTAATTACCTGAAGACGGCTCAACTTTGTGAAGATACTATTGATTATTTTGAAAGCAAGTCCTTCACCACGCCCTCAATATTGCGCGCATTTTATTTTCAGGCCATTGCGAGTTACACCTATCTGCGGGAACCCGAAAAAGGATACCTATTGCTTAAAAAATGTAACCTTCTTACCACCGGAGGAGGCAGCTTCAACTGGTTTAAACTACAGGAGCTGACAATAATCATGGCTTTATATGCAGAAGACTACCAGCGTGCGGCACATATATTTCTTGAAACTACAAGTCACGAGCGTTTCGCCAAAATGCCCTCTCACCTTCTTGAGTACTGGAAATTATTGGAAGCAATGTTGTCTGTTGTGGAGTCATCGGGATTAATAAGAAGTCATCCAGGCCGACCTTTTCAAATCAGATTCAGTTCTCTGGCGAATAGTGTACCCCAGCTGATCAGGGACAAACGAGGACTTAATTTTGCAGTTCATCTGCTTCGTTTTTTCACTTTGGTGCAAAAGGGAAATGCAAAGTCATATCAGAATTACGATGACTGCCTTGAGCAATTGGGAAATTATGTCAATCGGTATTGTAGAGATGAAAGCATGCAACGGACTCGTTGGATTTACCAATTGCTTTGCCAGATCAGCAGACATGGTTTTGTGAAAAAAGCTGTACTGCATGATCCTGAAACCAAAATATTCATGCAACATCTACAAAAGACCCCTTATGACATTACAGATGCCAATCTCGACATAGAAATCATCCCCTTCGATCATTTTTTCAATATTATCTGTAGCAAACTACAGTAAATTCCGTTCACCATCGGCAGAAAGGTAAATAAATGCAGTTGTGCGTTTATTTTTACACCTCAAGTAACAGGCAAAGCACTACCAAAAGCGACAATCTTAAACTGCAAACAGATGAGCTGGGAAAAAGCTATCCGGGATTTTCAAACATACCTCAAACTGGAAAGGTCCTTGTCGGCCAACAGTGCGAGTGCCTATGCACGCGATGTAAAAAAACTCAGCCAGTACGTCGAATTCAGCAAGTTGAACCTGCTTCCGAAACAAATGAAAGCAATTCACTTGCAGGACTTTATCGTTTACCTTCAGCAATTCAGACTGGAAAGCAGCTCACAAGCAAGATTGTTGTCCGGCATCAGAGCATTTTACAAATATCTGCTGGTTAGTGATGTAATTGATGATGATCCGACAGAATTTATTGAAGCCCCTCGATTGACGCGAAAGCTACCCGAGGTACTGACCTATGAAGAGGTACAACTTTTGCTTTCCAGCGTTGATCTCAGCTTGCCAAATGGCACCAGAAACAGGGCAATGCTCGAAGTACTCTATGCCTGCGGACTGAGGGTCTCGGAACTAGTTGACCTGCGGCTGACAAATGTCTTTGCTGACCTCGGATTTGTAAAAATCGTAGGAAAAGGGAACAAGGAAAGAATTGTTCCGATTGGGAAAATGGCACTAAAACACCTGCAGTTGTACATTCAGAAAGAGCGGGTTCATACCAGCCCGGATCCGTCGGCCGACAATATTGTGTTTTTAAACAACAGGGGTAAAAAAATCAGCAGGGTATTGGTTTTTCTGATCATCAAGGAACTTTGTGAAAAAGCAGGAATACAGAAGAGCATCAGCCCACACACGTTCAGACATTCCTTCGCAACCCATCTACTGGAAGGCGGGGCCGACCTCCGAGCCATTCAGGATATGCTTGGTCATGAATCCATTACCACTACAGAAATTTACACGCACCTGGATATGGAATACCTCAAAGAAACACTAATGAATTTTCACCCGAGAAACAGCAGAAAAAAATGATAACGACCGAAGAAATATACGAATACTGCGAGCATCACACTACTACACCAAATTTCATCCTTCCAAAGTTGGAACGGGAAACACACCTGCGTACCACACAGCCCCATATGATATCAGGCTTGCTTCAGGGAGAATTGTTGACCATGCTTGTAAAAATTTCCGGTGCGAAGCAAATTTTGGATATTGGTACTTTTACCGGGTATTCTGCGATTTGTTTGGCTGCAGGCCTCAGCGAGGGAATTGTACACACAATTGACATTGATGAAGAAAAGACCGATTGGGTCAAATCAAGCATCAGGGAAGCAGGTCTCGACAGCAGAGTAAGAATTTATACAGGAAAAGCAGGTGAAATTATCCCGGCAATCGGAGAAAAATTTGACCTTGTATACATTGATGCCGACAAGGAAAACTATGATTTGTACTATGAGCAGGCGCTGTCTAAAATGAACTCCGGCGGACTGATTATTGCGGATAACGTGCTCTGGAAAGGAAAAGTACTATTGGAAAACAAAGACAAAAAAACCGCCATCATCGATGCTTTTAACAAGAAAATTGAACAGGACGAACGGGTCGAAAATCTGATACTGCCGCTCAGAGATGGTATAATGATCATTAGGAAACGGTAGAAGAAAGTCCCAATAATCAGGAGGATTGACGCTGTATTAGCCATAGGCTGTTTGAGCCTGTGCGTTTCTTTTTTGCATTTTAAATATTGGACAACGCAACTTTTCTCGCCTTTCACACCACCTTACTGAACAACATATATTTGTTTTTTTGTAAAGTTTTAAAAAAAAAGTTAACTTTGCTGAAACAAAACCGACAGTCAGGTTTTCCTGACCAAATACATCATTGTTCCCAATGCCAAAAACCGCAAACACCTGCTTTACTCAGGTAGTGCAGTCAAGTTACATGACCTGCAAACAACCTAACATTCACGCCACACCGGGCGTTTTACCCCGGGCTATTTGTATCCCTTTTTGGCAGCTCATTTTACATTTAAGTACAAGAATTCAGCGGGTTATTTCTGACCTTGCTGGGTAAAACATACCCTTTTCCACATCAAACAAAAAAAATTCTCACACCTAATTTTCAGATTTCAGAGATTTATGAAAAGACTTTTCCTTCAACCGGCATTGATTTTAAGCATATTCTTATCTGCTTTCATTCCTAAGAATAATCTGCAAGCCCAGTGTGTTTCACTACAATATCAGGGTACGGGATTTATTAATGCAGGTGCTGCTTGTAGTGCACCACTTAGTATTCCCTCCACAGACCTGACGCTAGCTGTCAATCCACCGTGTACAATCGTTAGTCCACTCAGTTTTGGTTCTGCAGTTGATGTAACGACCAACCAGTCATATGCACTGGGTGCCAATGTGCCTGCGGGAGTGACGCTGCGGATTACCTACATTGCAGGTATCAATGATGGCACACAGCTGCAGGTAGTACCACTTACTTTTCAGGTAAAAGTGCGTGAAAATGTCGCTCCGACACTTCTTGGCGTCCCCTCATCCGTAACCATCAATTGCAACCCATCACCTGCACCCGGTAATATAACCTCTACCGACAATTGTGACAATTCACCGGTAATCACACTTGAACAAACAGGTTCCGCAAATGCGTGTGGAGCCGGAGGCCTAATCGTCAGAAAATGGACAGCCACTGACAAAAGTGGAAACAAAACCACAGTTACACAAAACATTACAGTGCTGACAGACAGCAGCGCACCGTTGTTGATACAAAGTGCTGATGACAATGTTGTCAGTTGTGACAGCTGGGTTAGCGAACTAAGCAACTGGCTACAAAACCGTGGAGGCAGTGCTGCGCAGGATAATTGCACAGCTTCGGTCTCGTATTTGATTGATGGCATTTCAAGATCCCAGGTAGAAATTGAAGGTATTTTCCAGGATTCCCTTGACCTTCTGAAATGCAAAAACGATATTACGATTGGTGGCATTACCTACAATAAGGTGAAGGCTGCGTTAAACATCGGTTTTGTATACACAGACCCTTGCGGGAATAGTTCTGCCGTTACGACAGCGACCTTTGCCGCCACGGATATCACTCCCCCGAATGTGGACAACTTTGCATCAGATTTAACCATTGAATGCGATACTACAGATATTATTGCAGCTTTAGGCCGGTGGATAAACAACAATGGCGGAGCGCAATTCTCAGATGATTGCAGCAGTGCTGTGACCATCAGCAGTGAACCCGGATTGTCCAACGCCTTGGATTCGATAGCAGCAGCGCAGGTAAATGCCTGTGGCAATACCGGCAAAGTAATTGTGACTTTTGTAGGCACGGACAACTGCGGTAACCAAAGTTCAAGCACTGCAACTTTTACGGTAATAGACAGTAGAAAACCAAAATTAACCAAAGCCGGAAAAAGTGCAGAATACCAATGTGCACCCGGCGTCGCGTCTTTACTGAGTGATTTCATTTCCTTACATGCCGGGGCAGAAGCCTCTGATGGCTGCAGCAATATTACGTGGAGCTACAACTGGAAAGACAATAACGGACTAACGGGAAGTTCACCTTCATCTCCTGTCGTAAATGCAGTTTGCAGCTGGTTTGCAGATTTCGTTTTTACAGTAAAAGATGAGTGCAACAATGCGGAAAGTTTCAGCGTCAGGTTCTCTGTAAAAGATAGTATACCACCCGTTTTTACAGATTTCCCAGTAGACCTTACGGTCAAATGCGATGGCACAATACCGGCAGTACCTGACGTACATGCTTCTGATGATTGCAGCAGCCAGGTTGCAGTAACATACAAAGGCGAAACAAGCACCATTGCCACCGGATGTGCCGGAAGCTATACGCTCAAACGCACATGGGAGGCTAGCGACTCCTGCGGAAACAAAAACACAGGTACACAGACAATCCTTGTTGTCGATAATGACCCTCCGGTGATTAGCAACGTACCTGTAAATGTAACCGTCAACTGCAATACTATTCCGGCCCTGCCTGCAAACGGTGTAGTCGTTGCCTCTGATCTTTGTGACTCTAATCCACTGCTCGAGTTCAATGAGATATTTACCAAAGGAAATGATCCGACCCGTTGCAATTTTTACAACTACACCATCAACAGAACATGGAGAGCTACTGACAATTGCGGGAACATAGCTGCAGTACAGCAAGTCATTACAGTAAGAGATGACGTTGCCCCGACATTTACGGTTCCCGGAAATATTACTGTTGAGTGCCAGCAGACTAATAATTTGTCCATTACAGGATACCCTGATGAAGTCTTTGATGACTGCAACCCGAGGCCTGTTGTTACCTACACAGATGTTCAAATGGGCATAATAGTGACCTGTAGCAGTAAAGGACTGACAGAGAGGACCTGGACTGTTAACGATGGATGTAATACAGTAAGTAAAATTCAATTGATCACATCCCGGGACACAGAACCTCCTGTTTTTAACACAGACCCTAATGATATTACACTAACCTGCGGAGCGCCTTTGCCTTTAGTTGCCGTTTCTGTATATGACAGTTGTGACATGAATATCCAGAATAACCCAGGTGCCATTAATGAAGAAGTATTGTATGATTTTACCGCATGTACCGGCAGATTCTCATTGCTGCGTTCATGGATTGCAACTGACGACTGCCTGAACGAAAGCAGGGTTTCCCAAAAAGTTACCTACATCGACAATGTAGCGCCTGAAATAAAATTCTGCCCAAAGGATGCCACTATAGACAATGCAGCCAACTCCTGTGATGCACTTGCCACATTGGTGGCCCCAATTGTTGAAGACGACTGCCAATCGTACATTTTCAATTACTCTGGTTCGGCCAACAGCAATATCAGTTCAGCTATGCCTGGCAATGTTAATTTGCCAGTAAATGATGTTAATCTGAATTTTAATGTAAACCTGATGCCAACCCAGTCTGTTTCCGACATTAAGCTAAAAATCGACCTCAGAAACATCGACGGAGAGGATCCACTTGAGTTTTTCAATATACATGGCGAGGATGGCACGTTACTGGGCAAAACAGTCAACACTGCTACACAATGCGGCGGAAGCAGCACACTCCTTGTTAATATTACAGCATCTCAGGTATACAGCTGGGCGGTGGATGGCATACTCAACATCAAATTAAAGCCAAACATCCCGTCAAACCCTTCATTTGCTATCAATGACATTTGTACTAATTCTTCTGCCGAGGGAAAACTATCGTTTTCATATACCCTGTTCAGTGATTCAGAATACAGCTACCGGATTGACGATAATGCCACAGTCACTTCACCCCTAACCGACGTAGATGTTACGCTCCCAATCGGAAAGCACAGAATTGCCTACTACATCAAGGATTGCAGTAACAATACAGATTCCTGTATTTATTACCTGACAGTTGCCGATACTCAAAAACCTACCATGTTCCCGCCAGCGGATAAAATTTATCCTATTTTAACCGGAAATGAATGTGAAGTTCTTGAGGAAATTATCGCACCCACAGGTTTTTCAGACAATTGCGGTAGCTTCGGGACGACCTTCTACCAGAAGCAACTCGCTAATGGTGACTCTTTGCTCCGATTCACATATGACCCTAACTATCTCACCTACTTCGCTGATGATGTGGTGTTTACCTTTACTGATGTTACCCACAGCGCACTCAATGAAAATGCAGTTTTAAACATCAAACTGCAGGCAAAAGCCACAGGTCCGTTTGCATGGTTTGAAATTTATGGCGAGGGAAATACATTACTGGGCACTTCTGCTGCTGCAAGCTGCAGCTTCTCGGATACTGTTAATCTCACGATCACGCCGGCACAGTTGAATAGCTGGGCTGATGACGGAAAAATTGTTATCAACGCCATCCGTTTCAAAGGAATACCGATTAGTCTGGCGGGTACAGACCCCGGAATTAACGCATGTTCGCTACCTCTTTCAAATGGAAAAGATGATGTGAGCTGGATGACTGCATCACTATCATTTAATACTGCAAATCCCGACTATTATGTAACCGGAGCAACCAATATTCCGCCCAAACCATTATTTCAGGCTGGCGTAGTGCGCAAAGAACATTTCAAAAGAGGTGAATCCCGTGTACATTTCACCCTTGCAGATGCAGTCGGAAACAGAGATACCGTATCTTACAAGGTCACAGTTTTAGATTTGGTAAATCCAGTAGCTAGATGTAAAAATAGTATTGCCTACGTAAATCCGTTCACCTCAACATCAACACCGATTTCTGCTGATCTGATTGACAATGGTAGCAGTGACAACTGCGGAATCCAGTCCAGAACCGTTTTTCCGTTTACCTTTTCTTGTCTTGAGGCCGGTCAGACTAAAAACGTTACATTAACTGTAAGGGATTCCGCTGGCAGACAAAGTTCCTGTGTCGCTATGGTTTATGTCGACAATATAAAGGTAAAACCAACTTACAATCTTGGTTTGTGTGGAAACGATACACTACAATTGTTTTCCAACCCACCTGTTACACCTTCGGACTCTTATTATCTCTATCAGTGGGCAGGTCCTAATGGTTTTGTATCAACAGAGCGCAATCCTAAAATTCCGAGTGCAAGCACTCTCAATGCTGGAACGTATAGTGTAACTGTAACCAATCCTTTCGCAAGTTGCCATATTTCAGGAGAAATTACCATACCAATTAGTAGTATACCCAACACTCCTATTATTAGTGCATCCAGCGTAAGGCCATGTTCAAACAGTGAACTGGTGCTGTCCACACAGTCTTATACGGGTAAAAACCCGGTTTACATTTGGTTCAAAGGCACTCCTTTGGCTGCAACGTTGCTGGATTCCACCAACGTACCATCCTACTCAATTCTCAACCCCCAGGACACGGCGAAATATTTTGTTAAAGTTGTTGTGAATGGATGTGCTTCTAACGAATCTGCCCCTGTCAACGTATTTCCAGTAAGGACAGTTAATGTCACTACAACCAACCCTGCATTAATAGAGATCTGCGAGGGAGAAAACATTGCACTGGGAACTTCACAAACAGGACTCGGTTATAGTTTTCAATGGTCAGGGCCAAATGGCTTCACAGCAAACACACCATATCCACAGGTCATTGTAAACGCTAAACCATTGAACAGCGGTATTTATACATTGATTGTTTCGTCCAATGGTTGTGAATCTTCACCTGTGAATACGGTGGTTAATGTTAAGTCAAAACCGTCAACCCCACTAATTTCAGCTATCGGTCGTGATTGTGAGGGTTCAACGATAAATCTGGCCACCAATATCATTGGGGTCAGTTCTTATGTATGGATAAAACCGGACTTCAGTGAGGAGGCTACACAGAACAACCTACTTGTACTAAATGGACTAAACGACAGCAGCAGAGGAGAGTGGAGGGTTGCCGCAATTAAGGATGGTTGCCGCTCAGAAAATTCTCTTCCGATTTCTCTCAAGGTTAATTCAAAGCCGGTTGTTACTGCTACTTATGTTTCACCTGTTTGCGAGGGAGCAAGTCTCACACTTATGGGAACTGCGCCAATCGGATCCAGCTATTTATGGTCTACAGGAAATACAACACTTGGCGCGTCACAGAATATAACCACTACCGCGCAATCAGGTAACTATACGCTGTCATCCATTGCGCCAAATGGTTGCAGCAACGCCTATACTATTTCCGTAACGACAGTTCCTGCGCCTCAGATTACAGTGATAACGTCGAATGCTGGACTATGTGCAAATGGTTCAACAGATGCCAGACTGATTCCTACAATAGACCCTAGCAATGTAGATCTTGGTTACACTTACCAGTGGACTGGACCAAACGTGAGTTCTACGGAACGGACTCTTACCATTCCCAATGTAACTGCTGCTGCAAATGGAAACTATACCCTTATAGTGAGAACAGGAGCCGGTTGTGTATCCAAACCATTCACATATAATCTTGGAGTGAAGAACATTCCGGCGACGCCAGTAATCAAAGGATTGTCTACCCAGAGCATCTGTGAGGGGAATGATTTGTATCTTGAACTTGATAACACGTACTCGGGTGCAAACATTAAATTCATGTGGAAGACTCCGGCAGGTGATACTACTACTGCCAATCCAACTTTCTTCATCTCTGGTGTGAAATCTTTCCACTCGGGTGACTACTCGGTCAGGGTTATTGTAGACGGCTGTGAATCGAATAGTTCGGGAACGAAGAAAATTATTGTCAATCCCATACCAGGCAAGCCACAGATCAGTAGTAATAGTCCGGTATGTGAAGGAAGCGCCATTAAACTAAAGACTTCATTGATAAACGGAGCACAGTACGAATGGTCTGGCCCCGGATTCAGTTCAAGTATAGCAGAGCCCGTTATTTCAAATGCAACAAAAGACAAAGAGGGAACCTACAGGCTGCGCATAATACTGAATGGCTGTGCTTCGGCATTCTCAGATGCAGTGGAAGTGATTGTTAATGCAAAACCTCAGCAGATCCCGGGCGTTAAAAACAATGGCCCTGTTTGCATGGACCTAAACAATCCATCGGTATTGCTTTCGGTTGATCCGTCAACGGCTATTCCTGGGGCTGTTTATTCCTGGTACAATACCAGCAATGTTAACATAAGTGGTGCGCCAGGAGCTCAACTGAACTACACCCTAAGTCTTGCCGGTTATCCGAAAATTGACAGCTCATATGAGTTCTATGTCATCGCATCGGTTAACGGTTGTCTGTTAAGGCCTTCGGTACCTACCGTTGTTTACACGAATAATATACCCAATCTGCAAGCTTTTGCAGGCTCGGACATCAACGTATGCGATGCTTCTTCCATTACCCTGAAGGCTGCAGTTCCTGCGGTGGGTACAGGATTGTGGACACAGACAGATGGTTCAACCATTACCATTGCCAATCCAAATTCACCAAATTCCGCAGTAAACGGACTAGTGGCTGGTCAGAATTATACTCTCCAGTGGAAATTGTCAAACGGAGCCTGCAAGGATTATGCATTTGATGAGATCAAAATTAATGTCAATGACACCAATCTGAAGGCAGATGCCGGCGACTCCATAAACATCTGTAAGGCAACCGCTGCTACATTAAATGCAAAGCAACTGCCTCAGGGAACAATTGGCACTTGGTCGCAACTGATTTCACAAGAGCAGCTGGGCATAAAAATTACTGAGCCAAATAATCCAAACTCTTCGGTAACAGGACTGGTACCGGGTAACCAGTACATTTTTAGATGGACCATTTCCAATGCGGGTTGTAAAGATTACAGCAGTGATGAGGTATATGTTTCAGTTGCCACCACAAACGGAGTTGCACTTGCAGAGGCAGACAAAATAGTTTGCGGCAACAGTACACCTATTTTTGCAATACCTGTAGCAGGGGTGACTGGATCCTGGATAGCACTTGGCGGACAAGAAGTGGTTTCACCAAATTCAAATCAGACCTCAGTGAAAAACCTGAGCAAAGGCAAAAACCAGCTTGTTTGGGTGTTGAAAAACGATGCCTGTGGAATCTATTCAAGAGACACATTGAATATTGAGACCGAGCCATCTGCCATTGCAAACAACGACAATGTTGATATTAAGTATGCACAGACAGACGAAATCCCTGTTTTAATCAACGACATCATACCTTCGGCCGGATATATAATGACAATTGCCTCAAATCCAAAACATGGAAAGGCAAAAATCAGCAGTGATGGTTCAAAAATTGAATACAAAGCAGAAAATGGCTACGCAGGACCTGATGAGTTTGAGTATGAATTGTGTAATGCCAATTGTCCTGATGCATGTACCACTGCCAAGGTATTTATAAATATTCTGGGCAGCGATGATTGCACCATTCCAACCATCATCACACCAAACGAAGACCAGATAAACGATCTTTGGGAAATACCATGTGTTGCAGGCGGAAAATATCCGAATACCTCGGTTGCTGTCTTCAATCAATGGGGAGCCGAGGTGTTTCGCGCAAGTCCTTACCGAAATGACTGGCAGGGAACCTATAATGGGAAAAATTTGCCGGAAGGCACTTATTTCTTTGTTGTTGATTTTGGGAATGGTCAGAAACGCAATGGCTTCTTAATAATCGAACGATAATCTGATGTACAATCAAAAACAATTGATGCACTTAATTAAACTTATTATTATGAAAAATATCATTTCGCTTGCCATAGTTCTATTTTGCTTTACGGCTTCAGAAGCACAACAGGAACAGCAGTACACACAGTTCATGTTCAACAAGATGTCCTTTAATCCGGCAGTAGCGGGTAGTAGCAACGCTTCCTGTCTAACCGTTCTGAACCGAAGCCAGTGGATTGGTTTTGATGGCGCTCCCAATGCGCAACTGGTAACTTTTAATATGCCTTTTATGAACGGCCGAGTAGGTGCGGGAGGACAAATATCCCGTCAGTCCATTGGTGTTGACCGCAGAGTAACGATGGATGCTGTTTATGCATACCGTATTCCATTTGCAACAGGTAGTCTTGCACTCGGTTTACAGGCATCTGTACGATACCGAGGAATCAACTTCAATGACCCAAGGGTGATCTCAACGACGCCTCTCAGTCAGGACAACGCTATTCAACCGGGGTTCCAGAGCAAATTGTTACCGAACGTAGGTTTTGGAGCTTACTATAACTCAGAAACTTATTACCTCGGAGCCTCCATCCCACGCGTTATCAAAAACAACCTAGGTTTTGGGGAGGGAACGACACCGTTGAGCAGAGAAGCTATTCATGGCTATTTTATGGGTGGCATAGTGATGACACTTACTGATAAACTCAAATTGCAGCCTCAGACCATGATTAAAATAGCCGCCAACTCCCCTACTGTCGGAGAGGCCAATGTAAACCTTATTTACATGGATAAATTCACTACCGGACTGACTTACAGAAGTGGCGGATCTTCAAAGGTAGGAATAGGAGAAGCTCTTTGTGTTCTATTTTCTGTGCAGGCTACCGATAAGTTTTTGCTCGGAATGTCTTACGACTACACCATGTCTGAGTTGCGCAACAATAGTACAGGCAGTTTCGAATTAGCACTTCGTTACTGCTTTAAGAAAGCTGAAGGAAATCAATATGTGAATCCTCGGTTTTTTTAATTTATTCCCAATGTACCACTAGGAGGTGCATTTCAAATTTTATCCGACTCATTCGGATGCCTAACGAGAGACGTTTAGAGAATCGTGCAGATTTTCTAAACGTTTTTCTTTAATTTTGTGGCAAAAAAATGAATGCATTTATCTTGCCGGTCGGTGACGAATTGCTGATCGGACAGGTCACTGATACAAACTCCACCTGGATAGCCCGTCAACTCAACCTTCTGGGCATCAACGTACGACATGCCTTTTCAGTAGGAGACACCCATGAGGAAATAGTCAAGGCCATAGGATATGGTCTCTCCCAAGCAGAGATTCTCATCATGACCGGTGGACTTGGGCCTACCAAAGACGACATTACAAAGAAGGCCATCGCTGATTTCCTCGGTGTCGAATTGTTTTTCCATGAAGAGACCTGGAGAAAAATCCGGCAGATTTACGAGAGACTTGGAAAAACGGCAGGAGAGTCGAGCCGTATACAGTGCTTTTTACCGCAAGGTGCAAAAATCCTAAATAATGATGTCGGAACCGCACCGGGAATGTGGTTTAATTATGGCCAAAAAGTCATTATCTCGCTGCCCGGCGTGCCTTCGGAGATGAAGTATATCATGGAAATGGAAGCGCTTCCCCTATTACAGGAGCATTTCCCAGGTGAACCCATTGCGCATAGGACAGTACTGACTGCGGGTGCCGGAGAAACAGAACTAGCAGCTTTGCTGGAGGATTTTGAGAACAACCTCCCTGAAAGTATCAAGCTGGCATATTTGCCTGCTTATGGGCAGGTACGACTCCGATTGAGTGGAAAAGGTGGCGATGAAAAAAGTCTGAATGCCATCCTGGATTCTAAGGCATCGGAAATGGAAAAAATCGTATCCCGATTTGTTTTCGGAAGAGGTGAGAAAAGTCTTGAAAGTGCCATTGGGGAAGTTCTACGGGAGCATAAAATGACAATCGCCACTGCAGAAAGTTGTACGGGAGGACTAATTTCCCATAAATTAACAAGTATTCCAGGATCGTCAGATTACTTCACAGGCAGCATTATTGCATATGCTTACGAGGCCAAGATAAAACATCTGAAAGTTAAGCCCGATACACTTGAGCAGTTTGGTGCTGTGAGTGAGGAATGTGTACGCGAAATGATATCAGGAATCCTCGCTGCGATGGATGCAGACTATGGAATTTCCATTTCCGGCATCGCTGGACCAGGTGGCGGCACCGAAAACAAACCTGTTGGAACAATATGGATTGCAGTTGGTAGCAAGTATAAGACGGTGACCAGAAAAATCGGATTCAACAGAAACCGGGCAATAAATATTGAATATGCATCGAACGCAGCTTTGGCCATGATGTGGAATCTTCTGAAGGAGGAATTGAGACCGAAATAACGAATAGGATAGTAAGTATAGAAATGGGCTTTTGCGGATTTTTCAGGTTTCCCTAAACTACAAGTACACTAATAAGGTTTTATTAATTTGTAAGGGCGAGGCCGGTCTGACATGGATACCTTACAAAAATTCATAAGTGTCAATCGTGTGCTAAAACTGTATTTTCATATCGAGATATCAAACATCGCGTATTTCCGAGGTTAATTTTGGACTTTGACCTGCGTTTTGTATGTTGCAGATGGTTCGATATAAATTGTTAGAGTTTAACCTAAAATCATTTTTAGAGAATGTTCATTCGCTTTTACAAATCAAAAGTTTGACCTACTACCGATAGAGTTTACTTTATTTTTAAACATTTCATGCATCTACAAGCCCTAGCTTCGCTTCTTTACCGCTAAAACCATTTAACTAACATTGCATGATTTTATGTTTTTTTTCATATCATACGCCACCCCTTGGGTTTTTAATTAATGTTTTCAAGATGAGAAATACATTTGTTTTTTTCTTTCTTTTAGTTGGATTAAAGGCAAGTTCACAATCTTGCCAAATGCGGTTTACCAATCCGAGCTATAATTCTGGGACCGGAACATATCGCGCAACACTGACCATCGCCTCAAGTAGTGGCAACAACGCCTGGCAATTGGGGAGTATGAACCTGCGATTCAATTATCCGGTCAATACCCTTTCGAATCCGGTCATAGCTGCTAACTTTTTGCTAGGTACCGGTTTCAGTTACGGAACCCCAACAACAATTGGTTCCAATCTCAGCAACGGTGTGATGAGTTACAATGTCACTTTACCTTCGGGACAGGCAGGCCAACCCATACCAACAGCGGGATTTGACATCATGACGATTGAATGGACCGTAACCAATGTTGCCGGACTAAGTGACCCCGCCAATAAATTACAATGGAGAAATCCATCCACGTCCTCAAACCCTAGACTGGCGATTGTAACTTCTACTCAGACCGCAGGGTGTCCACTGGGTTGTGCTTTAGTATATACCTCAACACCAGATCTGGCTCCTCTGAACCAAACAGTTACTCCGCTATCTGTTTTTATTACCAAAACAAATCAGACAAGCTGCTCACCTCCAAATGGTGGTGCAACGGCTGTAGCATCGGGAGGAACTTCACCTTACACCTATGCGTGGAGTAACGGAACGACTGCTTCAAGCATATCCAATATTCCAGCTGGCAACTATTCGGTTACAGTTACTGACAATTCATCGGCTGCAGCAACAGCTAATACTTCCATTTCCGGGCCTCCTGCCGTCAGTGGAACAGTATCATCCGTAACCTCACCTTCATGCAATGGTGGGTCTAATGGTAGTATAATTATAACCACAACGGGGGGGACAGCGCCATTCTCCATTAGTCCCACACAAACTGGATTAACTGCAGGTTTGTACACCTTCACAATAACTGATGCAAACAGTTGCACCGCAACTGTAAATGCGACAGTCACCCAGCCGGCACCGCTGGCCGCTACTTTTACTCAGACGAATGTCAGTTGTGCTGGAGGTAGCAATGGAAGCGTAACAATTACGCCAACTGGTGGAACTTCACCTTATTCCATCAGCCCAGCGCAGACGGGACTGACTGCAGGAGCCTATACATTTGGAATAATAGATGCAAAAGGTTGTACTGCAGAGACAAACATTACAATTACAGAACCTGCCCCATTGGGCGCTACATTTACACGCACAAATGTGAGCTGTCCTGGAGGTAATGACGGTGCTGTAGTTATCACAGCAACTGGCGGCACCTCACCTTATTCCATCATTCCAGCGCAGACAGGACTAACCGCAGGAAGCTATGTGTTTACGATTACGGATGCCAAGGGATGTAAAAGAACTGTAAATGCCAATATAACAGAACCTGCACAATTGACAACTACGATTACCCAGACAAATGTTAGTTGTGCAGGCGGGCTAAACGGGAAGGTTGTAATAACCGTTTCAGGAGGTACAGGACCATACACCATTAGTCCAGTGCAAACAGGACTTGCTGCAGGGAATTACACTTTTACTGTAACAGATGCAAAGGGCTGTACAACCACCGTAAATGCAACAATTACAGAGCCTACACCAATAAACACAACCCTGACGCAAACTAACGTAAAATGCGCGGGGAGTAATAACGGCAGCGTCGCAATAACTCCAGTGGGCGGTATTGCACCTTATAACATCAGTCCGGTGCAAACAGGACTCACTGCAGGCTCGTACATTTTTACTGTTACTGACGCCAATGGCTGTAAAACCACAACGAGCGCAACAATCTCTCAACCTCCGCCTCTAAGTGCTACCATTACTCAAGGAAACGTGAGCTGTGTTGGTGGAAATGATGGTAGCGTGGTAATTTTTCCGACAGGAGGAACAGGTCCATACACAATAAGTCCGGCACAAACAGGTCTAGCTGCAGGAAACTACACTTTCACCATAACAGATGCTAATGGATGTACAACTACATTGAATGCCATAATTACAGAAGCGGCAACGCTGTCTGCAACATTCACGCAAACAAACGTCAGCTGCACGGGTGGAAATGACGGAAATGTGGTAATTACACCATCCGGCGGGACAGCGCCATATACCATTAGTCCCGCACAAACCGGACTTATTGCAGGTAACTACACTTTCACCGTAACAGATGCAAAGGGTTGCACAACTACGATAAATGCAACCATCACCGAACCAGCCCCGCTCAGCGCAACATTCACGCAAACAAACGTCAGCTGCACGGGTGGAAACGACGGAAATGTCGCCATTACACCATCCGGTGGAACAGCGCCTTACAGCATCAGTCCCGCACAAACCGGACTTATTGCAGGTAACTATACTTTCACCATAACAGATGCAAAGGGTTGCACAACTACGATAAATGCAACTATCACCGAACCAGCAACCCTCAGCGCAACATTCACGCAAACAAACGTCAGCTGCACGGGTGGAAACGACGGAAATGTCGCCATTACAC
>CANHEE010000008.1 GCA_947459655.1 Lewinellaceae bacterium | reverse complement strand
GCTTTCAGTTCATCAACAGTCTTGAAAGCGTGGGTGATGTAGGTGTGTGCTGATTTTATTCCAAGGCGAGTCAACCGCTGATCTATACTACTGTTTTCTTTCTGCACGACAAAATGCAGATCAAAAACGACTTCTATACTCCTTTGCTTCCTGAGTTGTCTGGCGATGTAGCCCAACGGGATGCCCTGTATGGCAATGGACCACTGAAAAATAACCATGTCCGGTTTTAGTGCTAAAATCCTTCGAACAGTTTCATTCCAGGTGAAGGGATTGTTGTAGTTGGTGATGTATTGAACCTTAACATCGGTTCCGGCAAGTAGGTCAGTCTTACTGCTCTTATCCACAAATTCCCTTGGAATAATGGCCGGGTATTGCTGGGTCCATGAGATGATGTGTACCTCGGTGTCCGGAAAAGCGTCCAGCGCTTTGGCCAGGGAAGTATTGTAGTTGGAAATGCCGCCTTTGAATTTTGGGCCGGGCCCGAAGCACACGATACGTTTCATAGGAAAAATGAGGGATAAAAGCGTCCAGTCTGGCCGTAAAGATAGGAAACTTTACTGTGTTTGCGGGTTTTTTTGGTAGATTCGCACCAGAATTAACAGCCAAACCAACCATGTTAAAGAATTACCTTTCTCTTATCAAATTCTCTCATACCATATTTGCCATGCCTTTTGCTTTGGTGGGTTTTTTTCTTGGCACATTATACACAAACAAGTCTGTCGACTCCCTTTTACTCCTTAAGGTGGTACTGTGCATGGTATTCGCCCGAAGTGCTGCAATGGCATTCAACCGTTACCTTGACAGGGAAATTGATTTGGTTAATCCACGCACCAGGGGCAGAGAGATTCCGGCCGGAATTATAGGAGCGAACAGGGCGCTGATTTTCGTATTGCTGAATGGAGCGGCATTCATCCTAACAACATTTTTTATCAATTCTCTTTGTTTTTCACTCTCGCCTGTTGCCCTTCTGGTGATTTTGGGCTACAGCTATACCAAGCGTTTCACTTCCCTTTGTCACCTGGTGCTGGGTCTGGGATTGTCGCTTGCACCGATAGGTGCATTTCTGGCCGTAACCGGCTATTATGCAGAAATACCGCTGCTTTTTTCTGCCGTGGTGCTTTTGTGGGTAGGTGGTTTTGACATCATTTACGCATTGCAGGATGAAGCTTTCGACCAGTCGCAAAGACTTTTTTCGATACCGGTTGTCCTGGGGCCCCGAAATGCACTGTGGCTCTCTAAATTCATGCATCTTTTCAGTGCGCTAATCCTTACCTATGCGGTATATCAGACCTGCCACTACTTTCAGGTATTTGATTGGGTCATCTGGCTCGCAACTGCCTGTTTCATTGTACTACTGGTTTATCAGCACACATTGGTCCGTCACGACGACCTTTCAAAGGTTGACGTCGCATTTTTTACCACGAACGGTATTGCCAGTCTAATTTTTGGAGGCTTGTTTGTCGTTGATATCTATTTTAACTGAAATCCGGAAAGATGGCTCAGATGTTTGAAAATTTACTTCGGGAGCACGTGAAAAGACTTGTTTTTAGGCCCGATCAGCCGTTTGAGAGTGCCGTGAAAAAGGATGGCAGTATTTTGCTGAATGCCAATGAAAATCCGTTTGGTTCGCCTGCCGGGTTGGATTACCACCGCTATTCGGAGAAAGATATGGTTAGTTTTCTCACACAAGTGGCACAGGTTAAGCGCGTGCATGCTCAGCAAATTTGTCTTGCAAATGGAACAGAGATGCTATTGTCCAGGATCATCAGTGCATTTTGTGAACCTGCCGAGGACAATATTCTTGTATGCACACCTACGAGTGCGATTTATGAAAGGGTTGCCATGTTGCAAAATGTGCAGGTCAAAAAAGTGCCTTTAGACAGTGCTTTTCAACCGGATATTGAGGCCATTGCCCAACAGGTTGATTATTTCACGAAGGCGATCATTCTTTGCTCACCGAATAATCCGACCGGTAATGCTGCTCATTTTCACAATATTGAAGTGCTGCTGAATAACTTTGACGGAATTCTGGTTGTTGATGAAGCCTATATAAACTTTTCCCGGCAGCGTAGTCTGGTTGGCTCTCTGGAAGAGTATCCCAATCTGATTGTTTTGCAGACACTCTCTATCGCCTGGGGTCTTGCGGGTTTGCGGATTGCCATGGCCATTGCGCAGCGGGATCTTGCAGCAATTCTGAATCAGCTTGGTACGGTTCACACAAGCATCAGTCAGCCTGCAATAGCAATTGCATCGCAGGCTATTGAACAGCTTGAATTGATCAACAGCCGCATCAAAGACATTGTTGCTTTGCGGAATTATTTTGCAAATCGACTGGCGGATCTGCCTCTGATAGAATGTGTCTATCCTTCTGATGCCAATTTTTTACTGGTCAAATGTCGTGTTCAGGCTGCGACGGTGATTGGGTTTTTGAAGGCAGCCGGAATATTGGTAGGCATCGTGCCCGACTTACCTTACTGCATAAGGATAACAGTGGGTACTCTGCAGGAAAACGAACTGCTGCTGGAGCAGCTCCAGCGCTTTGAAGTTCATTAATTGCAGCCCAATGTATCTCATTGCAAGACCCTCGCGAAGGTTAATCGGACACTTTAATGTTTTTCGGAAGCAAAAAAAGCGATAATTTGCTCTGCGAGTTCTATTCCGATATTCACTTGAGCTTCCTGTGTTTCAGCGCCGCTATGTGGTGAGAGGGAAATGTTAGAATGTTGCAGAATTGATGTATCAGGAGTGGGTTCATTTTTAAAAACATCCAGTCCCGCGCCGGCGAGTTTTCCACTATCCAATGCCAAAATCAAGGCAGTTTCATCTACGACTCCGCCCCTTGATGTGTTGATAAGCATGGCTCCATTTTTCATTTTGTCCAATTCTTCGGCTCCAATAATCGGTTTTTTACCTAAAAATGGTACGTGAAGTGTTAAGATATCTGCGTTTTGCAGTACTTCATCCATACCGGAAGTATGTATAGTGACGGTTATCCGGTTGTCTTCATAGCCCAGCGCTCCCAAGCTTATTTTGGCCTCTTTAATGTAAGGGTCTGTAGCAACGATCCGCATACCCATTCCGATGCCAATTTTAGCAACCTCTTGTCCAATACGACCAAATCCGATGATGCCCAATGTTTTTCCACTAAGCTGAAAGCCTTTGGAGAAATTGTTTTTCAGGGTTTTAAATTCTGTAGCCCCTTTAATGGGCATATCTCTGTTGGACTGATGAAGCATACGCGCCAATGAAAATGCGTGTGCGAAAACCAGTTCGGCAACGGCTCTGGAAGAAGCGGCCGGTGTATTGAAAACAGCTATTCCTTTTTGTTCAGCATAATCTAGATCTATGTTGTCAAGTCCGACTCCCCCGCGGGCGATGATTTTCAACCCTGGACAGGCATCTATCAGGTCTTGGCGCACTCTGGTCGCACTTCTGACAATGATTGCATCATAAGCGGGCAGTTTTGCCATAAGTTCTTCCTGAGCTATTTTTTGTACATCAACCTGAAATCCGGCAGCTTCCAGGAGTTTTTTGCCCTCTGGATGGATGCCATCGTTTGCCAAAATTTTTATCATTGTAGTGGATGTAAGTGTTTTGTAATAAATGCTGCCGGTAAAAAGGTATCATTTGTGGGGAATGCAATCTATGAGGAAGCAGCCCAATCAGATGTCTTTGTGCCGTTCCCAGTAATTTTGGTCTTCTACTTCTTCCAGAATCTGCAGGTAGCTGGCATAGCGAAGTTCGCTGATTTCTCCCGTTTCAATGGCCTCCTTGACAGCACAACCAGGTTCGTTTCGATGGGTGCAATCCGAAAATCGGCAGCCCGAAGACACTGCAAACAGCTCTCTGAAGTTCTGTGTGATGTGGCTTGGCTCCATGTTGTTGAAAGCCAGTGTTTTAATGCCCGGCGTATCGATGATGTTTCCACCAAAATCCAGCGAATGCATTTCTGCAAAAGTCGTTGTGTGCTGACCTTTTCCGGAGTAGTCGGATATATCGCCGGTGCGCAGTTCAATCCCCGGCTGCAGTGCGTTGACTAGGGAGGATTTGCCAACACCGGACTGCCCACCAATCAGCGTTACCTTGTCTTTCAGCAATGCTTTCAGTGCTTCTTTCCCGGTGCCTTTGACGGCAGAAACAGCCAGTACCTGATAGCCGATTTTTTTATAAATGTCGCTGATGTATCTGAGCATGGCCATTGCATTTTCATCGTAGATATCGATTTTGTTGAAAACGATGGTTGTCGGTATACCATAAGGTTCGGTCATCATCAGAAAGCGGTCGATGAATCCCTGTTTCAAGTTGGGCTCGACAATGGTGGTGATTAGCACAGCCTGGTCGACATTGCTGGCAAGCAGGTGAATATTGTGTTTCTGACGCGGGGACTGGCGTGCAACGTAGTTGCGGCGTGGCATTATTTTTTTAATCAGGCCTTCGCTGGATCCTTCATCTGTATATTCAACTTCATCCCCAACGGCCACCGGATTGGTGAGGTTTAACCCATCCAGCCTGAATTTTCCTACAATGCGGCATTGCACGATGGTGTCTTTTGCAGACCGCACCAGATACCAGCTTCCGGTTGATTTAATTACTGTTCCTTTGTGCATATAAAAATTGCAGCAAAGGTATCTGAAAATTGACAACGGAGCATGCCTACAATACATTTAATTTGTTAATTGTCAGCTGTTAATTGGTATTTGGCCACCGTTGAATTAATTTTGCGTCCTTCGTGTTTTTCAGGTAAAAGGCCGCAACAGTGGTACTCTACTTTGTAAATCAGTCACTGAACAATATCACTTGATGAAAAAGCGCGTTTTACTGGCCATTTTGGATGGTTGGGGACTTGGGTTGAAGCCATCTGCTGACGCCATTGCACAGGCCAAAACTCCTTTTATGGACGGTTTATTTGCTTCGTATCCTCATTCCAGACTGGTAACCTACGGCGAGCAGGTTGGACTGCCGGAGGGGCAGATGGGTAACTCGGAGGTCGGACACATGAACATTGGCGCAGGCCGCATCGTCTATCAGGAGCTTACCCGTATCGATGTTGCGGTAAGGGAAAAAACTTTGCACAGCAATTCCGTTTTGCTGAATGCACTTGAAGCAGCCCGCGTCGCCGATAGAAATGTGCATTTAATTGGTTTGGTTTCAGATGGAGGAGTTCATTCTCACATAAGTCATCTGAGGGCACTGTGTGACATTGCTACAGCGCAGGGCAATAAGAAAGTATTTGTGCATGCATTTACAGATGGTCGCGATTGTGATCCAAAAAGCGGTGCAGGCTATTTGGAGCAGCTTGATTCGTATATCAAGGAAAGTCCGGTAAAAATTGCCTCCGTCATCGGGCGCTTTTATGCGATGGACAGGGACAAACGCTGGGAAAGGGTAAAAAAAGCATATGATCTACTCGTTCACGGAGTGGGAGCGCGCGTTGCATCGGCATCGACCGGCTTGAGCAGGCAATATGAGAATGGCATTACAGATGAATTTGCCGAGCCGATGGTTATTGGAAGCGAGTCGCATAAAATTCAGGACGGCGACACGGTAATTTGCTTCAATTTCAGAACCGACAGGCCGAGAGAGATTACCGAGGTGCTTTCGCAAAATGATTTTTCCGAACTGGGAATGAAAAAACTGAACCTGAATTACGTCACAATGACGCGATATGATGATACCTATAGCAACGTCAAGGTGATTTTTGAAAAAGATGATTTGAAAAATACGCTGGGAGAAATCATTTCCAATGGGGGTAGGACACAGGTCAGAATTGCCGAAACTGAAAAATATCCGCATGTCACCTTCTTTTTTTCAGGTGGAAGGGAAGAGGCGTTTCCGGGAGAGCACCGCATTCTGATACCCTCTGCGAAAGATGTTCCCACCTACGATCTGAAGCCCGAAATGAGCGCAATTGGTATTACAGATTCCATACTTGCATACATGCAGGAGTCAATGCCAGACTTTATTTGCCTGAATTATGCTAACACAGATATGGTTGGTCATACGGGGGTGTTCCATGCGGCAATGACCGCTGCAGAGACCGTCGATTCCTGTACAGAAAAACTCGTTCAAAAAGCTCTTTCTCTGGATTATGATTGCATTATCATTGCTGATCATGGCAATTCAGATTACATGATTAATGATGACGGAACACCAAATACGGCGCATTCCATGAATCCCGTGCCATTTATTTTTGTGAGCAATAAAGCTGCAGGTAAGGCGGTGAGCAACGGAAAGCTTGGTGATGTTGCTCCTACCATACTGAAGCTGATGGGTCTTCCAGTTCCCCCTGAAATGACAGGTAAAAATCTGATACAATAAATCGAACAGTCCCCTATGCGAATAATTGGATACATTGACCACCCCGAGTTAAAAATCACTGTTTTTAAAATGGATGATAAATTCTCGGTGAAGTTTGAAAATGGTTTTTTTGAGCAGACCTTCAAGATTCGTTCTATTGATGGACTTTCTACCCTGGAAGACATCGGCAAACTCGTAGATCAGGACTATATTAACAGCGTCTCCGGTATTTTTAGTCAGATGGAGCTGATCCGTCAAGAGGCTTTTCGGAGGTTTTTACCACCGGAAGAAAAGGAGGAGTTTGAAACAATCATCTGAGCAACGACGGCCGCAGCTCAACAAATCAGTAAAACGCGTATATTTGCGGACTTTAGCAATCAATTCAACATCCGGATGTTAAGCAGAAAAAGTCAGGTAGCCATCGCAGTCATTTTTTTATTGTTGCTGACAGACCAGTTCATCAAGGTTTGGGTGAAGACCCACATGTTTATAGGTCAGGAAATCCAGCTCTTTGGCTTTGAGCGGGCGCTGATTCATTTTGTTGAAAACGAGGGAATGGCGTTCGGCTGGAAACTTGATTTGGGTGGGGATTACGACTACGGCAAATTGCTGCTCAGCCTTTTCCGGATAGGTGCAGTTATTTTCCTGATGACTTACATCCGCACATTGATCAGGCAAAAAGAGTCTACCGGATTGATTATCTGTTTTTCCATGATACTTGCCGGCGCATTGGGCAACATTATTGACAGTGCTTTTTATGGACTTATTTTTTCTGAGAGCTCTTACCATGCAGAAAATGTGGCGTCGCTGTTTCCCGCCGAGGGCGGTTACGGGACCTTTTTACATGGGAAGGTAGTTGATATGTTTTATTTTCCACTGCTGGAGGGTGTCTTTCCTGCCTGGGTTCCGCAATGGGGCGGGGAACCGTACCTTTTCTTTCGTCCGGTCTTCAATTTTGCTGATGCCTGTATTTCTGTGGGGGTAGCTTGCTTGATTTTGTTTCAGCGCTCATTTTTCACTGAGAAAGAGGCCGATGTTTCTCCTACAGATAAGGTTGAACTCAGCGAGGAGCAATTTGTTGAGGAACCCAATCTCAATTCCACTACGGAAAATTAATTCCCAACCGAATCAAGACCAGCCGCAAAAAATTGCGGTGACCATTCCGATCATTCAGCTTTTTGGTATTTTGACCAGGTATTTCTTTTTGGTCTTGTTGGTTAAGCCCGAACCAATCAACCACGGATTGTAGACCTTGAAAATTCGGTAGGAAAGATTGTGGTTCTGTGCAAAATCCGCCCAGTTGCTGACGGCATCTTCAACAGCTATTTCATCGCAGTCCCTAAATTTTTCATAGAGGTGGTCATTTTCTACATAAAAATCGTAGTCCTCAGGATTTTGCATAATTTCTTTTATTGCCATAATTCGGAACACGTAACGTGAAGTTTCTTCATTGAGATGAAGGTCAAAATATCCTTTTCCCCTCTGTTCGGCCATGTCTTTCGCAAGTCGCGGTGCCCCCTCATTGTACGCAGCGGCAGCCAGTATCCATGAGCCAAAGCGCTGGTAGTTGTCTTTCAGCAGTCTGCAGGCTGCACGGGTCGCTTTTTCAATCTGGTATCGCTCATCGACTTCTTCGTTGACTTCCAGGCCATACTGCATGGCGGTTGGTTTCATGAATTGCCAGATTCCTTTGGCACCGGCATTTGAACTTACGTTTCGAAGGGTACTCTCCGCGACAGCAAGGTACTTGAAATCTTCCGGAACACCTTCCTCTTTGAGTATCTGTTCCATGAGCGGAAAATACCTCGCAGCCAGCTTAATGTTGAGGATAGTGGTTGATTGGAGATAGGCGTTCACCATCAGTTCACGGTCAAGGCGTTCTTTGACGTCAAAAATATCGGTGGGGAAACGCTCGCCGGAAAATTCAAAATTTTTAGACAAGTCGAAAGATCTAATTCTTCTTCCTTCGCCGTTGCGGTCCGTTTTTCCTGATGAAAACAGTACCCATGCAAAAGCAAGGGTAACCACAACGCAATAGATATGCAGCAGTTTATTTTTCAGTAACATAAAAACACTTTGGTGATGAACAATTTGATAGCTACACTATTGCAAATATAAATAATAAGATGCTACCGATAAGATATACAGCGCTCAATAATCGGCTGCAGAATAAAATTTTCATGTTTGCACCAAAAGCCCCACTGTGCGGAATTTAAGGCCGGGCTTTATTATTTTTGCTGACTATTATCATTTACCTTTGTGATGAGAACAAAACAGATTCCTGATTGTTGGGAAAGCTATTATGGACAACGAAAACAATTCACAATTGGATGAGTCAGTGCAAAGAAAGCCCGAACGCTATATTGTCATAGCGTTGCTGCTTTTCATATTGGTGGTATCGCCATTTCTGTCCTGGTACTACCTGAAGAGCGGTGTTGATTACCGCAAAAAGTCGCTTTCGGAATTGCAAAATTATGGTCAATTCGACTATTTTAACTTTGCACTTATACCGCAAAAGGCCATCAGTGCCGATAGCATGAAAAGCCGGATTACCATTGCTGCGATGATTGACTCTGCGGGTATTCACGGAAACAGGCTTACCGAAACCATGAACAAACTTCACGTTCAGTTCAAAGACAGAAAGGACGTAGCGCTCATTACTTTTCTTTGTAATGCAGACAGTATTGCGGCACAGCGCTATTCTGAAGTGAACAATCCAAAACACGCGCTCAACTATAGTGTGGCAGCTATTGGCAATGCTGCCCGATCAGCATTATTGCAGGGTTTAAAACTTGGTCAAAAGGGAGATTTTTCTGCAGCTGAAAGTCCGTACCTGGTATACATCAATGCGGACGGAGTGGTAGCTAATTTTTACGATGTGAACGACACTGCGCATCTTGCTAAACTTGTTGAGCACATTGCCATGAAACTAAAGATAGATCCATTCGAAACCCCGGAAATAAGACGGGAAAAAGAGAAGTAAAATACATTTTCTATTATGGAAGTAAACAAGCAACTGGAAAAAAAATTAAACATCTGGGCCTCGGTGGTTTCCGCTGCGGTCATTTTGCTGGTGGTACTAATGCGTAGTGTAAAGATCGATCTCGGCCTCGACCTTGGTTTTTTACCACCTGTTCATGCCCTTTTGAATACCTGTACAGCAATAGCACTTTTGGTTTCACTGCAGGGCATCAAGAGTGGAAATGTAGAGAGACACCGCATTTTCAATTTTATTGCGCTGGGTTTGTCGGCGCTGTTCCTGCTTTGCTATGTTGCCTACCACTTTACTACTCCGGAGACCAAATATGGTGGAGAGGGGATCGTGAAAGTTGTATATCTTATCTTGCTTCTGACCCATATTCTTTCTGCAGCGGTCATCTTTCCGTTTATCCTATTTACCCTTATCCGGGCTTTGACAAATCAGTTTGACAGGCACAAGAAAATGGCAAGATGGGTTTACTGGGTGTGGCTTTATGTGGCCATCACCGGACCGCTCTGCTATCTTATGCTCAAACCTTACTACCATTAGTGTGATGAAAAAAATAGTGTTTTTTGCATTGTTTGCCTGCTGTATTCTGATGTTCATCCCTGAGATTGGTGCGCAATGTCCCATGTGTAAAATCGCGGCCGAATCCAATATGAAAAACGGCGGAACCTCTGGACGGGGATTGAACGCCGGCATCTTCTATATGTTGTCGCTTCCCTACCTGCTGGTCGCTGTGATTGCTTTTTTCTGGTGGAGAAACAGAAAAAGGGCTGAGGATGATTCTACAGATATCGCAGAAAACCTTCATTTTAGTGATAACTGATGTCGGCGGGCTCCAATATTCCACAGCAGCTTTCTGTTGTCATCATTACTTTCAACGAGGAAAGTCATATCAAAGCCTGTATTGATTCTGTCAGCGCAATTGCTGATGAGATTCTCGTTGTAGATTCTTTCTCCACAGACCATACCCGAAAGTTCTGCGAAGAAAAAGGTGTCCGATTCATTGAGCACGCTTTTGGAGGCTATGGTTCCCAAAAAAATTTTGGTGCCGGACAAGCGACATTTGATCTGATCTTCAGCATAGATGCGGATGAACGACCCGATGATGTACTCGTTACATCCATATTGCAATTCAAAATGAATTCGAGAGCAGATGTCTGTACCATGAACCGCCTCAACAATTACTGCGGGAAGTGGATCAGGCATGGTGCATGGTATCCCGATGTTAAAATGCGTTTGTATGACCGAAGAAAGGGCAATTGGACACTCACTGAAGTACATGAGACCTTCAACCCGGCTGAAGATGCCCGAATTATACATCTGCAGGGAAATCTGCTGCATTTTAGTTATACAAGCATTGAACAGCACCGCAGACAGGCAGAAAAATACAGTTCGCTCGGTGCTTCAGAGGCCTTGAAGTCGGGTAAAAAGTCTGGTTTCCTGAAGCAGTTCATCAATCCCACCTGGCGTTTTCTTAGAGATTATTTTTTTCGGCTTGGATTTTTAGATGGTTACTACGGCCTCATAATTGCACATCTTACAGCACGGGAGGTTTATTTAAAATATAGAAAAATAGGCGGATGGAATAAGAAATTGCAGTAGATTTGCGTTTACTACACAATACAAATCATCTATGAAGCGATTGTTTTTCATCATTTCCGCCCTGTTTTTTTTCGCTATTGGCGCACAGGGACAAACGGCGGAAAGCAAGCTGGCGGCCTTTTATTGTTTTGATGACTGTAAAAATCCCAAAACCGATTGCAGTGGCAAATTTGCATTGGCACAGGTTTCTCCGGTAGTACCCTCCTGTATCTGTGGTGTAAATGGCTCTGCAATTCGCTTGAGCGGTGATGAGTACCTTAATCTTGTGGATATTTCGTACAAGTTTAATACCTCTAATTTTTCCATTAGTTTTTATTTCAAACCATTTGGCTCTGCAGGGATCAGGGAAATGGTCAGTAACCGCGATTCATGTACCAAAAATCGGGTCTTTTCCATCTCTTACAACGCCTCCGCGCAGCTGGTTACCGTACTTATGAAGGATGAAAAGAGAAGTATTACCCTTACAGGAAGAATCGACGATGATGTATGCTGGCAGCACGTAGTACTGACAAGGGAATCTAACTACCAGCGTTTGTTTATCAATGGTAAAATTAAAAGTGCCGCCTATAGTCCCGATAATCAACGCGTCAATCTGACCAGTAAGAGCATTGTCTCCATTGGAAAAAGTGCCTGTCACCCTGCGATTCCAGGCGGTCAGTTCAGGGGCTTGATTGATGAATTCCGTTTCTACGAAAATTTTGCACTAAAGGAAGATGAGGTCAAACAATTGTACATCAGACCTGACCGCATCAAGACCAACGATCAATTGTTGTTCTTGGGCAAAGGAGTGGCCACAGAGGTACAGAGCGTATGCTCTAACCGGTTCAACTGGTCGCCTTCATCAGGCGTTGCCAATGTCAGTGTGGGCAATACTACCATCACACCTGAAAAAGCCGGCATTTACAACTATGTACTGCGTTTCAATGACTCAATCTCGTCATGCACCGCTTATGATACGCTTCGCATTACAGTGGTTGACCCTAAAACCCAACCCTGTGGAGAGGTTTATATGCCCAATGCCTTTACACCCAACAACGACAACAACAACGAGCTGTTCGGAATAAGCAATCCATACACCATCGGAAATCTCATTGAATTTGAAATCCAGGACAGATGGGGTGGCAGAATTTTTACCACAGGTGATCCATTTGTTCAGTGGGATGGGAAAGTGAATGGAACGATGGCGATGCCGGGAGAATACCTCTACCGAATCCGGTACAATTGCCAAGGTGTTGAAAAAAATAAAATCGGTAGTTTTGTATTAATTTTATAGACCTCAAATATGCTCTGAGCTAGCCTTTTAGTGATTGCAGAACGTTCTGAAAAGGGTGTTTCTGGAGGATATATGTTAAATAGTTATTATTTAAAAAATTGTCAGGAGATTCACATCTGCTGGCAATTTTTTTTCGTAAACACCCTGAATATTGACATTGGTACAGTAATATCAATTGGGATACATTTTTCAAGAATTTTGTGCAAACCCAGCGTTTCCCAAAAGTGAAATAGTGGTCTGAATTCAATACCTTCTACCTTTATGGATAATCATATAAACCAATAATACCATGACTAAGTCAGCGCTGCTTACTGCGTTAATATTTGTAACATATTTTGCCGGTGCGCAACAGCTGCCTCTGTTCACCCAATACAGGGATAATCTGGGCGTCATCAATCCAGCGGCTCCTTCTTCCGATTTTCTGATATACAATCTGACTACTGCAGCAGGTGCATCATACCGCAAGCAGTGGACGGGTATTGACAATGCTCCTGAAACCCAAGTGCTGCGTTACGAGCACATTGATGCCTATAGCGGGAACGCTTTTTCTCCCATGTACGGAGCCTCTGCAATTAGGGATGTTACCGGTCCGCTTGGAATGACGGGCATTTACGGCAAATTCGGAGCCGCGTTCAGCGATGATGCAGAGGAGGGCGGTTTTTCTGCAGCTTTTAGTGGAGGACTCGTTTCATACCACCTTGATACCGACAAAATAAAAGTCCGCGACGCAGATGACTTTTTGGCTGCAGGAAGAAGAACACAGCTTTATCCCGATATCGGAATGGGCGTTTTCTGCTGGAAAAAAATCTCTGTACCGGGATTCTTTGATGACGATATGCTTTCGGGAGGACTTTCGGTTCCGCAACTAATGGGATTGAATCTGCGGTTCAGAAATGATGACCAGACTTTTTCTGTACGCAGGATTCAGCATTATTACGGGCAATTCAGCTGGCTTCATTCTATTGAGGATAGGGAAAAATTTATACAGACCTCGCTTTGGTTAAAATATGTCCCCAACACCCCTGTAAATGTGGATTTAAATCTAAGGTATCAGCTTATTCAGGCCTTGTGGATTGGTCTTGGCGCCTCCAGCGGAGGGAATTTTCACGCGGAAACCGGCTTCAATTTTGATTCCGGAATGGATGGTTTGCTTCGGCTGGGTTATGGCTTTGATTATTCGTTCAGCAGAATAGGACCGTTTGCCGGATCTACGCACGAATTCAGCGTGAGTTACTCTTTTGGTGGCAGATAGGATTTTGTGTAAGCTTTTATTTTCTTTTAATTTCCGGAAATTGTTCCTATCAGGACGAAAATCCATTCAGATATAAAACTGACAATGAAAAAATTACTTTTGTTTTTGACCATTTGTTTGACGATGTTTTGCTCAGAGCGTGCTACATCGCAGACAGATACGGTTTTTATCAATCTTTCTGCCATTACAGGCTCTCCCGGCGACACGGTATGTGTTGCTGTCTCCTTCAAAAATTTTAAGGATATTCAGAGTGCGCAGTGGACGCTTGGTTTTACGCCATCCAAACTGGAATTTGTTAAAATTCAGAAAGGATTTCTACCCGGAATAAGTCAGACGAACAATTTTTTCGCTAACAATGCTACCGGCACATTGCGGTTTTTGTACGATGCACCAACCGGACAGACTTTGCCGGATGATGTCACTGCTTTCAGCATCTGCTTCCGGATCAAAGGGCAGGTCAATGATTTTGACTGCCTCAGATTTCAGGAAACCGGCATAAATACCGAATTTACAAATATTGCTAACGATTTGCTGCCTTTCAAATACCGTGATTGCAATAAAGTTGCCATCGTAAACTCAGCGCTCAGACCTGTCAGGTTAAATGTTGATAAGGGTAGGGCAAAAAAAGGAACAGAGATTTGCCTTCCCATCAGGGTTTTTGATTTTATACAAACTAAAAAATTTGCATTGGATCTGAACTGGGACATCAATTCACTCACTTTTGTTAAACTCAGCAATTTTAATCTGCAGTTTGCTCCGCAGGGTTCCGCCACGCCATTTTATACTGTAAATGTCAATGCAGGAATATTGCAAATCAACTGGACTGCAGATCTTTCTGCTGTCTCCAGCCTTTCCATTCCTGATAGCACGGTGCTTTTTACTATTTGCCTGAATGTAAAGGGTGATGAGGGCGAACTGACCTGTATTCAGCAGGGACCTCGGACAGCAAGTATTGTCACGGACAAATCCAATGGTCAGAATGTCGGGCTGATTTTCAACGCAGGTTGCGTACAGATACCTGCCAAAATAGATCCGGTAAAATTGTGGTTCTGCGATGAAAATAAGACCAGACAACTGAAAGCCGGTGATGAAATATGCATTCCGGTACATGTCGCAGATTTTGACAGCATCGGTGGACTAAAAGGAACCCTCTCATGGGATCCTGCCTTGTTTGATTACCTAAAATACAGTAACCTTACTCCGCCAACGGGCGTGAATAATGTCATTTGGACTTTTAATCCTGATACTGCCAATGGTTTTTTCGCTTTTCTGTTTGAAAGCATAAACTATACAAGTCTGAAAGACAGTACAGTCATTTTTGAGCTTTGTCTAAGGTCTAAAGGTGTTGTTGGGTTGAGTCAGGGAATTGTATTGTCACCGATTCCTGTTCCTGCGGAAGCCTTCAGCAAGGCATCACAGGGATTTGATATTGGTGTCTATGCGACTGCCGACAATTGTCCGATTCTCGTAGAAAGCAGAATCAAGCTATCAAACGCATTGATTGTGCAGCCAAACTGTAAACTGCCATTCGGAGGGATGGTAACCCTTAATATCAATGGAGGCATTCCACCCTACAAATACCAATGGAGTGCAGCTGCGGGCAACAGTACCAATGAGCAGGCCCGAAACCTGTCAACCGGTATTTATTATTGTACCGTAACAGACAATGCGCCCAAACCAAATCTCCTAGTCCTCACTTTTGACCTTGCGGGCGATCTTGCCAAACCAATTGTTAGAGCTACTGCTACCGGTCAATTGGAATGCAGCCCCGGCTCATTCGTTGCTTTGGATGGTACCGGTTCTTCCGTGGGACCTTTTTACCGCTACAGATGGATATCTGAAAATGGCGTGATTGATGGTCCCGATACACTGCTTACAGCAAAGGCGTTAAGTGCCTATCCGTATGCATTGATGGTCACCGATCTGCGCAATGGTTGCAGTGATACCAGCAGGGTAATTATTACTGCGCCTTCTGGTGCACCAGTTGCCAATGCCGGCCCTGAGATTCTTGTGCCTTGTAATTTTACAGCACCAGTTACACTGGATGGTTGCAAATCCACATCTGTCGGGACGATTTTCAGATGGTCCTCGCCGAACGGCGGAAAAGTTGTCAGTAATTTTACCCAATGTGACCCGCTCGTTGTGGGAAAGGGTTTATACATACTTACCGTCACGCTGACACAAAATGGCTGTGCGGCAGTATCAAAAACGGATGTCGTCAGCGATGCCAATACTCCTTTTGCCAAAGCTGTGGTACAGGACACCATCAATTGCAAAAATTCATTCGTTTTTCTGGATGCCTCCAACTCTTCCAAAGGTGCAGGGGTTTCGTACAAATGGACCTCCGTTCAAAACAATGCGATAACTGATGATACTGGTGTTCGTGCAACAGTAAGAAAGGCGGGAACATATGTACTTGTGGTGACAAATGCCCTTTCCTGTGTCGCTGTGGATACTGTAGTTGTATACGATGTTAGCAAAGACACAGTATCGGCAGTAGTAGTCAGTCCTGTGAGATTAAATTGCGACGGCAGACCTGCCATCCTTGACGGAAAATCTTCAACAACGGGTCCAAATGTGCGATTCAGCTGGGAAGTTCCGGCAGGCAGTTCGGGAAGAATTATCAGTGGTTCTGCTACTTCTTCTCCTGTTGTCGATCGCGCAGGAACCTATGTACTCAGTGTTTTCAATACGAGAAGTTTTTGTGCATCAAAGGCTACCGTAAGCGTTTTTCAGCCAAACTATCCACAGGGGGTAAATGCGGGAAATGATTCCCTGCTCAACTGTTATCATCCACAGGTGAAACTGAACGGCATCGCACCTGCAGGTCCTGATTTTGAAGTGAACTGGTCTACGGGAAACGGTGCCATTAATTCCGGCGCCAAAACGCTTAATCCGCTGGTTTCAGGAGCAGGAACATATTACCTGAGGGTCACAGATAGGAGGACAAATTGCAGCACTATTGATTCTTTGAATATCAGGGAGGATTTTCTTCGGCCGACCGCAAAAATTATCGGGTTGAAAGAAATTACCTGCGGAGCAGATTCTGTTACTCTTTTCGGTATGGGCTCCCTCCGGGCAGATGTTTTTAAATGGACTACACCAGATGGTAAATTTTCCTCGAGTTCAGTGCTTTCAAATGCATCTGTGACAACAGCGGGGACCTATTTTCTAAAAGTTCAGAGTGCCTCCAATGGTTGTACAGACAGTGTATCGCATCAGATAAAATTTGTCTTTCCCGAAAAAGGATTTGCAGGAAATGACACTTTGCTTTGCAACAGCACTGGATTTACTCTGCAAGGCACGATCTCGGGGCCCGTCAAAGGTGTTTGGAACAGTCTCGATGGAGCCTCAATAACTGATGTGAACAGCAATGTGACAACAGTGGATTCGCTTTATCCTGGACGAAATCGTTTTGTGTGGAAATTGTCCGCCAAAGGTTGTCCTGATTTTTCGACTGATACCATTGAAATTTTTTCAGAGAGAACACCCGTTGCGGTGAATGATGATTTTTCGTTTGCAAACAACGGGGCTGCATTTCCGCTGACCGTTATGATTAATGACAATGTTAAAGCTTCTCGTGACTGGAAAATTGAGGTACTGAAGTCACCTGCTTTGGGCAGATTGGAGACCGGATCTGCAAAGGGTGTGCTTGCCTATCTACCGAGGCCATGCTACAACGGAATTCAGGAGTTTCAATACCGCATTTGCAGTGAAATCTGTCCCTCAAAATGCGATACAGCTGTGGTTCGTATCACTGTAGCGAGGGATCCCAATTTCTGTCAGGACATCCAGATTCCAAATACCATAACGCCGAATGGCGATGGTAAAAACGATGTGTTTATGATTGATGCAATTGACTATCAGCCTGAGCGGTTTAAAAATGCACAGTTGCTGGTATTCAATCGTTGGGGTGATCTTGTTTACAAGTCGGGCCAACCCTATACAAACAATTGGGGTGGTACAAATGGTGATGGTAAGGACCTGCCTGAAGGCACCTACTACTATCTGCTTGATCTGAATCTGCCTGATGGGCTTTCATACAGGGGAGATATTACTATCCTGAGGTAGTTTTTCTTTCCTCTTGGAAGGTTCTCAGAACTCCATCCGCAGTCTGAGGTTGATTCTTCTTGACGTCAGGTAATTGGGTACTGCGTATTGCTGTCTGAAAGCAGTTTTTATCCAGCTTACATTGGCCACATTGGCTACTTCCATCAGATTGAAAATTTCGGCACTCAGCCAGGTGTTTTTTGTAAAGCGGAGGATATGATGTGGGTTTTTTTCTCTTTTCAACTGATTGAAAAGGGCATAGGAAAAACCGATGTCAATCCGGTGATAGGGTTTAAAACGCAGTGTGTTTCTGTAAACCATATTGTCGCCGGGAATGCCATAGGGTAGTCCCGTTCCTACTGTCAGGTTGACAAAAACTTTGGTGTCTTTTCTTTGTCTGAGGTAGTCCTGAAAAAATATGGATGTGTTGAAAAATCTGTCTGATGGTCTTGGTACATTGCCCACATTGATGTCGCTAATTTCCCACTTACCGGTATTGTTGTTGAAAACAGCATCCCTAATTTTATGCTGTACTCCGTCCAATTGCTCTCTTGTTTTCAGAAAGGAAAAATTTATCCAGGACTCGGCACCGGGAACAAATTCTCCGTTGATGCGGCAGTCCAATCCATAGGCATAACCCGTGGCATTGTTGTTTCCCGCGTAGCGTATTCTGACATTTTCAATATCGTAGGAAACGAGATCCCACATTTTCTTGTAGTAAGCTTCCATAATGAAACGGAAAGGCGTCTTAATGTTCAAGGCCTTGAAATCGCGCGACAATCCCATCACCAGGTGAGCAGATTTTTGTGCCATTACATTTGGATTGACAACTCCTTGGAGATTTCTCAGTTCACGATAGAAAGGAGGTTGGTAGTACCATCCGCCGGATAATCTGAAAGTGGTTTCGTTTTTCCAGCTCAGTGGCCTGTACAATAGTTGCACTCGTGGAGTGATGTTGAAGTCGTTGTTGAGTCCCCAATAGACCGCACGGAGTCCGGCGCTGATTTGAACTTCGTGTCTGTCCGTCTTTTTAAAAGTGTAGGTATTCTGAAGGTAACCACTTATTCTGTTGCTGGAAAGACTATTGGTAGACCTGAAATACTGGTAAACCCTCAAGTCTTTTTCACTATAGTTGAGGCTATAGAGCGCAGAATCCAGTCGCTCCCATTCTTTCAGCCGGTCGTTAATGTATTCATTCTGGAATTTCAATCCCCACTGGATAAAATTGGAAGCGCTTACGGAAGGACTTTTCTGAGTCGGAATTTCCAAGCCACCTTTGTGCTCGATATTGCTGACACGGGTGTTGAGGTTATTACGGACGAATGTCTGTTGCGTTCCGGACCCGAGCTCAGAGACGACCTCCCCGAAGTTGTCGCTCCCCAAGTCTGTTTTGATTTCACCTAGTGAATAATCGCCGATGATGTCTATCCGCTCCACTTCGTTGGAGGCAAATGTTGAACTTAAAAACTTGAGATAGAGTGGATTTTTTCTTTTTTCAGGGATGTATGTCAGCGAAATCCCGGCCATTCCGGTAGTAAAATTGTCGCGTTCGGCGCCTTGGTATTCTGCCGAAAGGCGCAGCGCTGTGATGATGCCGCCGAAGGTAGTCTGTCTGGAATTGGGACTGAATTTGTACTGTGAAGCATTGTAATTGCCCAGAAATGCCAGTTGCCAATTACGGTTAACATCATAGGTTAGGTAGGTCTGGATATCAGCAAAATCAGGTACATATTCGCCCTTGATGTCGAGTGACCCGAGTATGTATCGCGTGGTTTTGTATCTGGCTCCCATCAGGTAGCGGAAGCGCCTATAGCCTGTGCTGTCAAGCTTTTTGGAGCCCTCGATGTGTGCAGAGCCACCGAGTAGGCTTCCCTCAATCGAAGAGGCCAGTGAGTCGGGGCGCTTATATTTGATGTCCAGAACGGATGACAGTTTGTCTCCATACCTGGCTTCAAAGCCTCCTGATGAAAAAGAGAGGTCCCGAATAAGATTGATGTTTGCAAAAGAAAGTCCTTCCTGTTGACCTGCGCGAATCAGTTGCGGACGATAGATTTCAAAATCATTGACATACACCAGATTCTCATCGTAATTTCCACCCCTTACGTTGTACTGGCTGCTCAGCTCACCCCCCGAACCCGCATTTGTACCAAGTGCAATGGCAGGTAGCACACTTTCAAAGTTACCAGATGCGGAGGGCAGCAACTTCAGGTTGCCAACTTTTTCCCTGATCATACCTGCCTCATCTATGCGGCGTGCCCTAACGATGAGGTCTTCCGTCGCGCTGTTTTCACTTAGTGCTACATCGAGTTTGTATTCGGTGTTTTCATCCAAAGGGGGAATAGTCTGCGACAATTCCTCCAGTCCAACTCTTCGAAAAACGATGACCTGTTTACTGTTGGGTTTTACCTTTAGGGTATATCGTCCATCCCCTGCAGTTTCTGTCGAGATGGCGGTGTTTTTAATAAAAACGGTTACAAAATCCAACTTTTCTCCTGTACCCTTTAGCACTACGGTTCCCCTGACTGTCTGTGCATGCACGGAAAAAAAGGACAATAATAGGAATAAACCGGAAAGCAGATTTTTTCGAAACATAGGTTGCGGACTTGTGCAGGCGCGACACGGATAACTTTTTGAGAAAAGTCCGACCTGCAGTTTACAAGGTTCAAATAAACGAAAAAATACAATTACCGGAATCAGAAAAAGGCAACTTTTCTCTTCTGAGCTTTTGTTTTGTGGCCAATTTTGGAATTGGAACAGTGGCAATCGTGTCAGGCTATCGATTGCATTCAGGCATTTCCGTTTTTCCTGATATCAGCAACAGGAATTTCCACGTAGAAATCGGCTCCTTTTCCCGGGCTGCTACTGCAATAGATTTTACCCCCAATATCTTCGATAAGCTTGCGGCAAATGGCAAGTCCAAGCCCCGACCCCGAAGATCTGGTCGTAAAATTAGGCTGAAATATTTTTTCCGTCTGATCAGCAGGAATTCCGACACCATTGTCACTGATCAGTATCAATGCGAAACTGTTTTTTTGCTTGAGGTAAACATCGATTTCCCCTTCCTTTTCGTCCGGAATGGCCTGCCTTGCGTTGGTGAGTAGGTTTGTGATGATTCTCGACATCTGGGTTTTGTCAATATTCACAAAGTACTTTTCAGCTGGCAGGTGCAGTTTTACATCTATTTTGCTCTCGGGATCATTGATAAATAGTTCGCAGCTGCGCTCCAGAAATTCATTTAATTCGACGCGCTCAATTGTCGGGCGCTCAGTCTGTGTTTTGGAGAAATCTGCAAAGTTGCTCGCAATTTGGTTCAGGGTATCTATTTGTTCAATGAGCGTTCCCGATATCCTGGTCACCCGCTGCTTTATATCTTGGTCAATATCGGCAGACTTAGTGAACATTTCAAGATACTGAATGCTGAGTTTCATAGGTGTCAGCGGATTTCGGATGTCGTGTGCAACCTGCCTTGCCATGGTTTTCCAGGCTTCATCCCGCGCTGTCTGCTGTTCTGCTTTGGCCTCCTTACCGAGATTGCTCAGCATGAGGTCAAATTCCCTGATCAAATCCCCAAGCGCATCGTCACCCTTCCATTCCATATCGAGACTGGTTTGTCCGAGCTTCACCAATTTTAATTTTTCTCCAATAATTCTGATTGGTCTGAGCATTTTCTCTCCAACCATGTAGGAAAAAATAATCATGGCAATCAGCAGGAATACGTAGACAGACAATAAGGGACCTGTAAATTCTGAAATGGCCACCTTGCGATCCCATTCCCTGCGATAATAAGGAATGGCAAAATAGGCGTATGGTACGTCATTTTTGCGGATCTCACCATATGCCGTGCGGTACTCAAATTCCCCGGTTTTTTCACTGATATAGCAGTTTGATCCATTGCTGAGGGTACTGAATGCAAGTGGGTTCATCAAATTGCTGATGATGCCGTTTCGGACAAGGCTGTGTCGGGTACCCGGCGTCATTTTACCATCAAGATCATAAGCGATGATATCGGTCTGATGTGTCTCTGAAATTGCTGCCAGCAGTAGCGGAAAGGGGATGTTGTTTTCATTGCCCTGCAGGTCAAATTCGATATTTTTCTGAACGGCCTCCAGTTTTTTCGCAAGGTTGGTGGATTCGTTCCTATCAAAAGTATTCCAGATCAGTAATATCGTGACTGCACCGATGAAAATGCAGGCAAAAGTTATTAGAGAAATGACGCTGATCTGAACCCTGGATTCCAGAGAGCCGTTGTCCGGAAAGACGAAAAGATCGTCGAGAATTCTGGTAAAGGTATTCAGCGTGAGTACGCAAAACGAAATGCCAAAAAGGAAAATACACAGGTTGGAGAATAAAAATAATATGATGTAAATGCCTCCATATTCTATGTTAGCAACTACAACTTTATCGTTGTCGGTTCTGACAATCAACCGCGAATATTCCAGCGTTTTTTCAAGTTTTATTTTTCCCTTCGCAGGAAGTTTGTCGTCCTCAGGCAATGCCGGGTACGAGGAATCATTCCATTTAACAAGCCTTTTATTTTGGAAAATGCTGTAGCTGATGCGCGGATTTTCAGGAATGTTCAGGTATGGCGTTTCAAACAAATGTTCTCGAGGTCCAAACTGGTAAGCCGCTGCTGATGGACTGGCCTCCAGCCTGTAGTACTTGGCTGTACCGGTATTATCCAGCGTAGGCAAAGCACACGTGTAAACGATAATGCTATCGCTGTTCAGTACTGGTTTTACCAAACTATTGCCTGCAAAAATACTGTCTTCACTGAGCGAAAGCGCGTAGTGGTCGAGCAGGTAGCCTTTTTTGTGTGACACCTGTTTGAGTGCCTTTAGCAGGTCTCCTCTGCTGTGAAGTACATTTTTTTCCGAAACAACATTCAATGCGATTTCCTCCATCTCCCTTAGGGCAATGGGATCGACATCGGCTGCAAGCGCTTTGCCTGCTTCCGTCAGCTTTCTGACGTCTGTGTCTCTTTTGTATTTATACAGCAACAATGCCGTTGTTCCCGCAAAAATAACCAACCAGGCCAGAAACCAGGAGAGGTGAAACTTATTGTAGTTTTCGTAAAACATATCCAGTAGGAATATGTAAAAAACTACGAACAAAGCCATGCCCAGCGGATTGAGGTCAAAAAAGTTGTAAAAGTTCAAAATCAAGCCAACCATTGCTCCAAGAATCAGTGTATAGCTGATTCTCATGCTGCGGCTGAATCCCAAACTATAAATGTTGGAAATTATCTTGAAGTTGAACAGAAAAAGTGCAAACCAAAGAAGCAAGAGACACAGCAACATAAGTGCTGCTGAAGTGTCAATGAAAAGCAGATCGTCAAATTCAAATGAAAGATGCGGCGAGGAAATCGTCATCCGGTGCCACTCGAACGTCATCAGAATGCCGGAGATGATGGCAGTGTAGAGCAACACCAGAACTGCTTTCCGCATTGTGTCCGTCATGCGGGAGACATTAACAGGTCTGATGTTTTTGTAGAAAAAAACGATCACCCACAACAACAGTAGCACGTTGATAAACATTTCTCCTGGACTGGCATTCTGCATTTTTTCCGGGTCTCCGAAGGATGCAAAAAGCCGAATGTCAGCAAATTTATTGCCCGGATTAAGGCAGGTGCTCAGAAATTTTAGCGCAAAAACTGCGACGGCAAAAAATACCATCCCCGCTCTCGGGTAACTTCCTTTGATTAGCCTAAGGGTCAATTTGTTGATGAGGATTGCGAGGAGAAAAAAGGCAGATAACCACAGCAGCAACAGTATTTGCTGATCTCCCCTGCTCATGACGTTGTCTCCGTCCGCAATAAAGTAGAAGGCCACTGAGTGGTCTGCATTCAGGATCGGTACATACCCTTCTGCAGGTGCAGTCAGACTGATTTTGCCTCGTATATCACTCCCCGCGACGAAACTATTCTTGAGGTATTTGTGCTCTTTCTTGGATAGATTGCCAAGTTGATATTCGTATTTCAGCGGCAACAGTGCAAGAAGCGTGTGCGAACTATCGACCTGCTTTTTTATAATTTTGTAAAATCCATTGTCAAGATGGTGAATGCCCCCGGAACTGTCCCTACTGCAGAAAGTCTGGTTGTTGTTCCAGAAAATCAGCGAGTCGGACTGAAACACCAGCAATTGAATTTTCTGGTTGTCTGTCTTTTTACTGCTCAAAAAATCTGACAATCGACCGGGATCACCTATGGTGCGGCTCTTTATGATTTCCTCCGTCAATGTTTCACCATCTGCTTCCCGTTGCTGAAACTCATGCTCAATAATTGAGGCATAGTGTGTTAATCCATAGTTGCCAGAATGCAGATGCTCAAACAACATTGCAGCACCTGAAAGGACTAAAGTTAAAATGGCAACGATGGAAATGCGCATGAATCGTTTATTGGATCAGTTCGGGTTTGATTCGCAGAATCAATATTCTCTAAAGAACGTAAACCTGATGGATTAGTTACCGTTTAGTTTCCTGTTCTAAACATTTGTTGCCCCGTACAAGGTTCTGTCTGCCCTTCGGTGACGTACTCTGTACATATGGCAAATTGTTTCTATGTGATTTTATCTTAATTTGACCCGATTGTTGATTGTAGGAGGTCGTTTTTTATATCTTTGTAAAAAGTAGGGTATTCATGTTGAAAGTCTTGACTTTTTGCTGCTTTTTGCTCTTCGGCTGCGTAGCGGCGTTGGGTCAGGAAGTCGTGTCAGGCTATCTGAAAATCGTCAGTATCACGGTGGAGGGCCACAGAAAAACCAAAGTCAATATTGTCCTTCGTGAACTGGATTTTAAGGCGGGAGACAGCATTTTGTGGTCAGACATCCAACTGCGGTTTTTACGCAATCGTCAGAGGCTTATGAACAGTACCTTGTTTTCTGCTGCTGAACTGGACCTTGGAAAAGTAGATACACTTCATGCAACAGCAGAAGTAGTGGTCAGGGTAGAAGAACGCACTTACCTGTCGCCGTTTGGGTGGATTTCAGTAGCCGACAGGAATTTCAATGTATGGTTTTTTGAGAAGAAGCGTGATTTGCGGAGATTGAATTATCAGGTAGGTCTCAACTGGAATAATTTTCTGGGCTACAGGGATTTGCTGAAACTTTCGGCAGACTTTGGTTTCGGTAACAAATACGAGCTCAACTATTCCATCCCGGGAGTAAACCGTAGGAAAACCATTGGTTTTTATCTCAATGCGCTGTACAGCAAAAACAAAGAGGTTTGGTTCGCGACAACTCGTGACAGTCTTCGTTTTTTCAGGGATGACAGCGAACCGCAGATTTACCGGACAAGGTTAATGGGGGGGCTAACCTACCGTCCTTTCCATCGAACCACCTATGGCATTCAGTTGTCTTATTTTCACAACGAAGTAAGTGAACGCGTTGCCAGGACATTAAACCCCTATTTTTTTCTTGACACACTCACCGAGCAGCGCTATTTCAGTTTTCTTGCAAAAATGGTCAGCGATTTGCGCGACAACAGGTACTATCCGCGGAAAGGCCATTTTCTGAGCCTTAGTGTTCAGAAAGACGGCGTTTTCAGCAAAAGGGAGAATGTGCAGGCTTTATATGTTGTGTTTTTTTTGGCACGGTACCTACCAGTGTACAGGGACAAAATTGATTACGAGGGAATTTTCAGAACGCGTGTTGAAATGACTGGTAAAAAGCAGCCCTATTTCAACAGTAGGGCGCTAGGCTACAACAATGACTATCTGCGTGGTTATGAGTATTTTGTGATTGATGGACCCAACTATGCTTACCTCAAAAACGCCTTTCGATTTGATTTATGGAAAAAGGACATCAGGTTTGGCCGTTTCGTACCGGCGTCTCTGCGTGTGCTTCCGACCCACCTTTGGTTGTGCGTGAACAATGACTTCGGATACGTACCGCCTTCCGGAAGCGGCTCGGAAAATACATTTCCCGGCAGGTTTCTTTGGGGTAGAGGTATAGGAATGAATCTGCTTTTTTACAATTCAAATCTGATTCAGTTCGAAATCAGCCAGAATCATCTGCGTAAATGGGGATGGTATTTCCACTATGTGGTGCCGCTGGAATGATTTTTCTCATGAACGTCGCCAATGATATCAATTAAGGACAACAATGAGTTCGCTCATTTGTAACGCCGGCGCTTCCTCCGATTTTTGCAGTACAAAAAAAATACTGTATATGGACAAGAAGAAAATTTTCGAATTACACAATGAGCACAGAGAGTGGCTCAACACGCTTGATTTTTACAAGGCAGATATTAAATTTCTGGCCGAAAGGGTGGAGGAAATTTCCTCCAAAAATACCGATAGAGAAGTTGCTGCCATGTGCGACCACTACCGGAATTTGATGGACATACAGCTGAACGAGGCTCAGAAATTAAAGCATGCCATCGACAGACATGAAAAGCTCGTGGAAAAAGAAATAGAGCACAACCCGGTGGCAGTTGATCACAGGAGCATTGATGATCACACCGGAGAGCGAGAAGATGTTGAAACATTTGAACAGCTATACAGTGAGCAAAGAAAAGAGCTGATTCGTTTTTTTAGTAAATGGATGTAATGCCTGTACGCTTCCCGTTTTTGACCGCGCCAGAATGATTTTTTACCAAAATGCTTTTCCTTTCCCCGAAAATACCTACATTTGTAATTCATAAAGTTTGTTTTTTTGAGTTACTTTCGGGAGGTCGTTTATTCAATGACCTCCCTTTTCGTTGTATTATGCACATCCGTTTGGTAGATTAATTTTAATACTTTTGTCGGAAATTAAAGATCGGCCGTTGTTTTTTGCCTATCTTGTTACCGAAATAAATTGATTTTGTTATAAAGTTTTCTGATATGAAATGCCATTTTTTCCGGTTTCTGCTGTTTCTGCCTTTCTCCGGCACTTTTGCTCAACCCGTACCAGCTCCTACTCAGGCGGTTCCCATTCTGATTAGCGGAGCTACCATTCATGTTGGTAACGGTGATGTTCTGGAGGGCAAATCCATAGCCGTAGTTGATGGGAAAATCGTGATGAATCCCGATGCTTCGGCCATTGAAAAGCGTTCAGGTGTTCCATGCAAGATTGTAAATGCCAGGGGCAAGCACATCTATCCGGGTTTTATTGCCCCATTTTCTCTTCTGGGTATGGTCGAGGTTGACGCCGTACGCGCTACACAGGATTTCAATGAAACTGGTATTCTGAATCCAAACGCCCGTGCTATTGCAGCGTACAACACTGATTCAGAAGTTACGCCAACAGTACGAAACAATGGTGTACTAATGGCACAGATAGTTCCTTCAGGCGGTCTGATCAGCGGACAGTCAAGTGTTGTTCAGCTGGATGCATGGAACTGGGAAGATGCTGCCTACAGGATGGATGAGGGTCTGGTTTTGAACTGGCCAAACCAGTACAGTAACACTGGCTGGTGGGCCGAGCCCGGTGAGATAAAGCGGGAGGATCGATACAAGGAAAATGTGCAATCCATCGGCAGGTTGTTCGATGAAGCCGCTGCGTACGCAAGAAAGGCCAGTCCGGAAAGCAGAAACCTCCGCCTGGAAGCCATGAAGGGTCTCTTTGATGGCAGTAAAAATCTGTATATCAGGGCGTCCTTTGCAAAACCGATTATGGAAGCGGTGTTGTTTGCGAAAAAATATGGAATCAATCCGATAATTGTAGGTGCGGAGGACGCATGGCGGATTACTGACTTTCTGAAAGAGAACAAGACCAGGCTAGTTTTGCACAGAATTCAATCTCTTCCCCTCAGGGGAGATGACAATCTGGATCAGCCATATCAGCAGGCCAGACAACTTTCTGAGGCCGGAATTCCATTTTGTTTTAGTATGGACGGCGCCTGGCAACAGCGAAATCTGCCATTTCAGGCTGGACAGGCGGTTGCTTATGGGCTCCCTTACGAAAAAGCGGTGCAGGCATTAACGCTTGATGCTGCCAGGATATTGGGAATTGCACAAAACTGCGGAAGCATTGAGGCAGATAAAGATGCCACATTATTTATCTGTTCAGGCGATGCGTTGGATATGAAAAGTAACCAAGTTGAATACGCACTGATAAAAGGCCGGGAAATTGGATTGGATGACAAACAACTCGGATTGTATCGTCGTTTCAATGAAAAATACCGCCAGGGTAAGAAATAGGGCATAAATACAATGGTGTAAATTTATTTTCCGACAGTATGGGTTCACTTTGTATTAGAAGAAATTTGTTATTAAATCGTTATCGAGCTCGTTATACTATTGTTAAGAGAAGTGCATTTCTCTGTAGAAAACTTAAAATAATTAACATTTATTTTTTTATTTTAACGTTTGATAAAATAAATGTGTGATAAATTCGTATTTACTTGAATAATATTTTTACTTTTCTTACCTTGCACAACCAATAAACATATTACATTATTAAACACAATCATTGCTGATGGCACACGAAACAAATGAAAAATTAGACAAACTGGATTACAAAATTCTTCAAATCTTGCAGAAAAACAGCAAAATTACAAATCTGGACCTATCCAGAAGAATTGGACTATCACCTGCGCCCACTCTTGAGCGGGTGAAAAAACTGGAGCAAACCGACATCATTTCCAGCTATCATGCAAAGATAAACCCCATCAACCTTGGTCTGCATGTTTCTTCGTTTGTCATGGGTACGTTGGCCTGGCACAAGCCAAACGCCATGAACAATTTTTTGAAAAAGATTCAGGAAATTCCTGAAATTGTGGAATGTTACGTTATCACGGGCGACGCTGACTTTTTGATGAAGATTGTCTGCAGGGACATTCCAACATATGAGCAGTTGTTGTTCAAGACGCTTTCTCAGATTGAGGAAATAGAGCGACTAAAAACGCTGATGACACTTTCACTTGCCAAGGATTCCAAAATTCTTCCATTTGAATACGATTAGACGTTGATTAGCAAGGTTATTTAGGTGTGTAATCTGCCCCTAAAAACTTTTGCTCCTCCGTTTCGTAAAAAGATTTGTCCTGTTTAACAAGATCGGGAAAATCAAAAAAAATCCGGCCACCATATTTCCGGACGAAAAATTTGCTACATTCAAAAAAGAGGACAATCTTTGTATTTCGTTAATCAAGTTGTCCTTCTTAAGGTGCATTTGGCAAACATTATTTACCCTAAACCAGTTTATTCCATGTCTCCGCTACGTCGCTTGTCGCTTAGTGTGGTGTTTGCTCTTCTCTTCGGTCTTTCAGCAAATGCACAATCCGCGAAGGATTCCGTTTATCTTTATTTTCCCGCAATTAGTTCAGGTAAGGAAGGCCAGGTGATTAATATTCCTGTAAAAGTCCGCGGTTTTTCCGGTCTCATTTCTGCGCAGTTTATCGTGCAATGGGACAGTACGCGTGTACAATATTTGGGAGTTGATAGCTTTGGTATTGCTTCGATAAGTGAATCTGCACATTTTGGTTATAACCTCTCCAATCCTGACAGGGTGCGTTTCGTTTGGTTTGAGCCCGATATCAAACCACAATCCATTAACGATGGCGGTACGATATTCAATCTGAAAATGAAGTTGATTGGCAAGAAAGACGAAAGCTGCAACATCGCCTTTGTTCAGGATGGAACCACCATTTTTGAGTTTTTGGATAAAGACGGCAATGAAGTGAAATACGGATTTGGCAATGGAGAAATTAAAATTTCAGGTTCTACATCATCCGCACAGTCTGGCCAAGATACCGGTTTTTTTGGAAAACCTTTTCCGAATCCATTTTCAGATGAGACTTTTATTCAATTAAATCTTCCTGAAAATCAAGAGATTAAACTAGAAATATTTGATATTTCCGGCAAGAAAGTATACAGCGACCTTGCTTATTATGGATTCGGCACACAATTTGTACATATTAAAAAAAATAATATACCATCGGAGGGTATTTACTTCTATCAACTGAGTAATTCAAGAGGTTCATCAGTCTCCGGTAAAATAATAAACCGTCAATAGTCTGCACTGAAAACCGGCAGATTAGTATTAGTATCAAAACCAATTAACGTAAAAAGTCTCGGACACATCATTGAAAATGATGCCCGAGATTATTAGTTCATCCCAATCCAATTTCCTCATGAACAGGTTCTACCAGCTCCTGCTTACTGCCTTGTTTATTGCAGTTACCACGTGGAATTCCTCCGCACAAGTTCAATTCTCCATTTCGCCCAAAACTCAGAATGCCAATGCAAACGCGCAGGTGTCCTTTGCCGTGAAGGTGACTAAATTCACCAACATCGAGGGCTACCAGTACACCTATGCATTTGATCCCTCGAAACTGGAGTTTGTCGGATTTGGTCCCGATGTAAATAACCCAACCTATCTTCCCTCTGGAGGTGGTACAACCCCGGGTGTTTCTACGCAGCTGCTTGCTACGGGAAAAATCACCATATTGTGGGGAACTCCTGATGGACTTCCAAAGTCATTGCCGGACAATTCTACCACTATGACCCTTGTGTTCAAATCACTGGTCAGCGGAACTGTTGGAATCGGTTTTTCTGATTCACCTTTGGCGCCTGAAGTATTTGGACCGGGAGTTGACAATCTTCCATCGGGAACAGCGGCATTTGTATTCGATCCGGTGCTGAACACAATCGGCGGCGGCGGGGGTGGAAATCCCTGTAGTCCGGATGTTACGCCTCCTGCTTTTGGTGCCTGCACAAACATTAATTTAACAACACCATCCACCTGCGCAACGGCTACATGGACAACTCCACAGGCTACCGATGGTTGTGGAACCCCTACCGTTACACAAATTTCAGGTCCCTCAAGCGGAGCATGTGTGCCCATCGGATCTTCTACGGTAGTTTACCGTGCTACCGATGCTGCAGGAAATACTGCCACCTGTTCATTCAGTATAACGGTTGTCAAGGAAACAACTGTAGACTGTAGCAATACATGGACATTTCCTATCGGAATTGGCAGCGATCTTACACTCGCGCTCTCCGAAGAGTTCGTTTCAAAGGCAGATGACCAGGTATGTGTACGTGTAGCAGTTGGAAACTTTAACCTGATTCAAGGTTTGAGTTTCTCTGTCAATTGGAATACCGCCAACCTGCAGTACTTAGGAATAAAGGATGATAAAATCAATTTTACCGGTGCTACAGTAGCTGCCAACATCAATGCACTTCAAAAAGACAACGGGAAATTGGGTTTTTTCTGGGATGATCCTTCAGGACAGGGTGTGACAAAAGCCAACGGAGATGTACTTTTTGAAATTTGTTTCAAGAAAATTGGTAATGCGGAAGGGGTTGTTTCCTTTGCAGAAAGCCCAACACCAATCAGTGGTGCGAAAGAAATAAATGGCCAGTCTACTGATATTGCCATTATAAATACCAGAAACGGCAAAGTATCTATTTGCTCAGGAAATCCACCCCCAGTTATCTGCGTTCAGCCAAACTACGACAAGCTGCTGAACATTAAAAATGTTACGATTTCTGCGAATGGAGAGGTATGTGTTGGTGTGGTTGTAAAAAACTTCAGCGCTGTCGAGGGTCTGCAATTTGCCATTACCTGGGACAATGTGAAACTTCAGTACCAGCGTACTGAGTCCGGTGCAGCAGTTGTTGAACTGGGCAACAATTTTGCATTCATTCTACCCAATCGCCTGAATTTTGCACTGGATTGGTCTTCAAATCCTTTGTCTGTTGAGGACGGCAAGGCGCTATTTACAATTTGTTTCCAGGCGGTAGGGGGACTGGGTTCAACAGCTGCCATAACATTTACAGGTGGTAACGAGGTGACCAGAAATGGTGTACCTCAGGAGAACGTTCCTATGGGAGATGGAAGTGTGAGCATCAGTATTCCACCGGTGGTAACTGCTACAAATTCAGGTTTGTGCGCCGGCACCGGTACAGTAACAGCAAATGTTGCTACAACCGGAAACTATACCTACCAATGGTCCGGACCAGGTGGTGCCAAAACGGGAAAAACCATTACGGTTACCTCCGAGGGACTTTACAAGGTTACGGCTGTAGACAATGCAACTTGTCTTACCGGAACTGCGGAGACAACTGTTGTTTCATCAGCTGCACCCTCCATTACCAGCCTTGTTCAGAATGAAATAGGCATTGTGATGAATGCCACCAGCTCTTTCGTTAGCTGGGCTACAGCATCCAATCCAACCACTGTTGTTGCCACAGGTGCAACATTTACCAGTCCGCAGGTCGGAGTAGAGTATATTGCAACAGTTGGGGTGGGAGCTTGTACAGTCACTAAAAATATACTTGCACTGGGCGTTGAAAATACTGCTCCTACAACTGTAAAGTGTGCAGGAAATGCAAATGGTAGCATAGCGCTGACCATTACCGGTGCAGGAGCTTCACCACTATCCTATAAGTGGAATCCCGGCGGTGAAACAACTAAAGACCTTAATAACTTAGTTCCTGGAACATACATTGTAACCATCACATCTGCTGACAATAAGGTTAATACGGTCAGAACATTTTCCATTACCTCACCTCCGGCACTTGCATTCTCAGTGGCACCTTCCGTAAAAAACGCACCGAACGGATCAATCGACATCGAGGTGACTGGTGGGACTGGGACAAAAACATATCAGTGGACCGGAGTTGGAAATGTACCGACCTACGTTTGGCCAACACCTCCGCCATTTACAGGCTCAACCTCCCAGGACATTAGTGGACTTGAACCGGGAACCTACACGGTAGTAGTCAGAGATGCAAACGATTGTACCCTTACTACTACACAAAAAATTGATGTACAGCCTATTGTGGTGAAGCTGAAAGGCAATACTGTAATCCATACGTCCTGTGGACAAAACAATGGTGCTGCTGAGCTCATCGCCAGCGGTGGTAGCTCTCTTTACAATTACGCATGGAGCGGCCCATCTCAGGTAGGAAACAGCAATACTGCCGGAAATCTTGCGACGGGAGAGTATAAAATTACAGTATCCGACCAGAAATACAACCTCAACACAACCTTCAGTATTTTTATTGATCCTAGTGCCGGACCGATTATTTCAGTTTCACAGGTCACAGATGCAGGAGACAACTGCAAAGGTTTGATTGATTTATCTGTGACAGGTGGCACAAGTCCTTATACCTACAAGTGGTCAGGCCCCTCTGCGGGGATTCCCGATGTTCAGGATCCCGGAGGACTTTGTGAAGGAACATATACCGTTACACTTACAGACGCAAAAGGATGTACTTCAGTAAAAAGTGGAATCGTAGTTGCACGATCAGCCAGACCATGTCCGGTTGTAAACCGAATAGTTCAGCCTGCATGTAGTGATTCAAATGATGGTATCATTGAATTGCTGGTAACCGGGGGCAAATCACCTTACACGTACAAATGGACTAAAAACGGTGCCGTGATTGCACTGACGGGTAAAGACCTGACTAATGTTTCAGAGGGGCAGTATAGTGTAACTGTCACCGACGCAACAGGTGCATCGTGTTCAAGAGACAACATACAGCTGTCTGCAAAAACTACACTTCTGTTGTCTGTCGTAACAACCGATCCCTCACCGAATACTGCCAAGAATGGTGCTGCGGTCTTGACAGTAAGTGGCGGTTCCGGAGATTACACATACAAATGGCCTTCAAATATCAGCACTACAGCCTCTGCAAGCGGATTAAGAGCGGGGACTTATACTGTTACTGTTACCGACAACACAAGTGGTTGTCAGATCACGAGGTCCTTCCAACTAGGTCAGGGAAGTTCAGTTGAGATTGCTGTAAGATCATTCTTTAACGGTGTTAACATCCGTTGTTATGGTATCTGTAATGGAATTGCGGAGGTTAAGAGTGTTTTCGATGCAGTTCCGCCGCTTCGTTACAAATGGAGCAATGGAGATACCTCCAGAATAGCGAAGGGTCTTTGTGCCGGAGTACAGCGTGTGACAGTTACGGATGCAAACAATGAAAATTTTGAGGGTATTGTTACGCTTTTGGGCCCGGAAAAATTGACAACCACTGTAGTCATTGATGCAGCAGACAAGAGTGCCGAGGCGGTTGTAATTGGTGGGACCTCTCCATATTTCTACAGGTGGCACAATGATATGACCACTCCGAAGTTAACCAACCTTCCTGAGGGGCGCGTCTTCGTGAATGTTACTGACGCAAATGGTTGTGAAAGCTTTGCTGATGGCTATCTGGGTGATCCAAGTAATCTGGACTGCCTGAAAGCAACACCGGTTATAACACCGAATGGAGATGGCTACAATGATGAATTCGAAATTTTCTGTCTCGAGAAGTATATCCAGATTGGAAAGAACTACAACACGTTGGAAATTTTCAACAGATGGGGTCAATTGGTATTCAGTAAGCAAAACTATGAAAACAGGACCTGGCTGGGGCTAGATTCAAAAGGTAATCCGCTTCCTGATGGCCCATATTATTACGTGATTGAAGTATTGCTTGATACCGGAAAATATACAAGATACAAAGGTTCATTTTCCATCATCAGCGGTGAATAAATCTGCTAAATCCAATAACCGAAATTTTAAACTATCACAAAATATCCCAACCGAAAACCATATTTTAAAGCAATGGATCGTTTCCATTGCAGAAAAATGTGATTTTATGGAGGTGTAAATCTCTTGAAATGAAAAGAATAGCCATACTCATAATTGTTGCTTTTGCAACGCTTAGTGCTGAGGCACAGGATGAAATGATATTTTCTCATTACATCATGAACCCTGTTCTCATCAATCCTGCTGCTTCAGGATTTAACAACGAGCACAATTTCCTGGTACACTATAAAAACCAGTGGACCGGCTTTGATGGAGCTCCAAGAACAGTGGGACTCAACTATAACGGTCCGATAGGCGAGAAGCTGGGATTTGGTGCTTTTGCAAGCAACGAAAACGCAGCAAACCTAAGCCGTTTTAGGGGCTTGCTGTCCTACGCTTTCAAATTCAAAATTAACGACCTGAAAGGAAGTCTTGGTCTTTCCACGGAATTCAAAAGACTCAGCCTGAATGCAAGTGTTCTGAACAATGGTTTGTACAAACCCGGTGACAACATTGCTGAGCAGTCGCTCGCTGGCCAGAGCTACTTTGATGCAACCATGGGTGCCTATGGTGTGTACATGGACAAGTTTATTTTTAGCGTTGCCATGCCCAACCTGATTCAGGCTCGCCTATCTGACATTGCCGGCAACAGCACCACGAGGGGTGGACTTCGTTATTTCAATGTGATGATGGGTCTCAAACAGCAGGTTGGTGCGGTGAAAATTGAACCGTCACTTTTTTTCCAAAAGATGATTGATGCACCATTCAGGGTTGATCTTAATCTGAAAGGCTCATTCTTGAACGAGCGTGTAATCGGTGCGGTTGGATACCGGGCGGGAACAGGTGGAGGTATTGGTGTCATGGTTGGAACCAAAATTAATGGCCTGACTTTTGCATACTCCTATGATTATGGTATGCAGCGTTTTCAGCAGTACTCCGGAGGTGCACATGAGCTGACAATAGGTTACTCAATCGATCAGAAAAAACTGGTTTCCAAACCTGAAATGAAGTAAGCCTGGTTCCTGTAGTTTTTGAAACTGTAAATGCACCTTCACCGGTGTAGTAATGATAATTGGTTTTTGGGATGGCCTCTCTCCGAAAAGTTGGAGGGGGGCTTCCCAATTTTAGCGTCCTGTAAACCAGTGAGTTGGGTTGCTGAAACAAAAAAGCCAGTCCCGCGGGGCTGGCTTTTTTGTCATGATGAAAATACACCTCAGCGTATTAACCTGAGATTAACTGCGTTTCTGGTGGCAATTCCTTTCTTGGTGTCAAAACCATCTACCAGGTAAAAGGTCACTACAGTACCTGGGGCAAATTGCTCGTCCTTTCCCTTGAAATCTTTTCGTGTAAAGAAATAGGATTTGCGTGGCTCAGATTCTACGAAGCCAGCTTTACCATTTGGCAATATGGACTTGATGGTTCCTGTAAGTTGTTCCTGGTCTTCATACTTGATATCTTCCCACAACCGTCTTATCGCACCGGCTTGTCTTTTTCCCTCATATAGGGTGTCGACATCGATTCCGTACTTGCCTACAAGGGTCATCAACTCATCGTCCGGCTTTAGGTTGGCCTCTTTACGCATAGTGTATGCGTATGCAATATGTTTTTTTGCGTCATCGGTGCGGTTGTCTGCTTCCAGCATTTCTGCCATAAACTTGAATAGGCTGGACTTTTTTTCAAAGTCGCCATGTTCCAAAGCGCCCTCGACGCAATTGAGCATCGCATTTCGTTTTTCACCAATCTTGAGCTGTAGTTTGGCGAGATCAAGACGGATCATCCAGTCAGATTTTCTTTTCAGTACATTTTGCATCAGCAAAATTGCACCCGGGATATCACCCTGCTTGGCTTTGACCATTGCTTTCCTTCTGCGGATCCATACATCATTGTCAAAGTGAAATACTTTGATGGTCTCAAGAGCCTCATCACAGAGCGCTGTGCACTCGTCGAGTCTGCCCATTTCAAAAAGGGCCTTTGTACGGAACGCATAATATTTTTCCTTGTCAGAAGGAAATTCCTTCTCCTTGCCGTCTTTAAGCGTTATGGTTTGCGGAGCATCTTCAAGAATGGTCGGATCAAGTTTCTCTGTCCATTCAATCATCTTTTCCGGATCAGACGGAAACTTCCGGTCCAGATAGTCCAGCACTTTGAATACAGTATAGAGGTAGGGGTAATTTTTGTCCTGTTGACGTGAGTTCTCAGTAATTTTTAGAGCAGCATCCAGAAAGTCAGCCTCATCAGTGACACGGTCAACTTTGACTCTTAGGAAATACATTGACCAGCAATACACATTACGGATATTGGAATATTCAGGTTTTAGCGGGAGAATTTCCTCAGCCAGTGCCAGTGCTTCTGCATGTCGCCCAAGTTTCTGAAGGCATACTGCATAACTCCAGCCGTCTGTTTCATCACAAATTTCCCGGTGGTTACCCCATAAAAGTTCGTAGATAGATAGTGCTTCGGAAAATTGCTTGGATGCTCGAAGAGAATTGGCTTTTTCTTTGAGTTCTTGAATTTCGGACATACTTGTTTGGGCTCAAGGCCGGAGTTGTAAAATGATTAAAATGGTTTGTGACTGGTTGTCTGTAACTTACGCATTACAATGTAATATAGTAATAATTGCTATTGCCTCGTCCGTTATTTCAAGAGCAATAATAAATATTATTTCCAATTTAACGAAAAATATTCTCCATTTATTGGTGTTTTCATCACAAAGAAATCCGGCTAACTTGTGTTCGAAAATTAGTGATAAAAATCAGCGCGCTAAAAAAAAGCATCTTCAAAATGTGATATGCTGTATCTGCCTTCAGGTTTCATAACAATGGCTACCACGTCATACCTAATCATCCACTCGTGGTGCTGCAGAATAATGTATGCTCCGGCTGCACTTGCGATCAATTCACGCTTTCGACGATCAACAGATGCTTCAGGATTGCCAAAATAATCTGTAGAACGTGTCTTTACCTCAATGAATATCAGTTTTTCATTTTTTCTGGCTATGATGTCAATTTCGGCGCGACCATGACGCCAGTTGCGTTCTTCAATTTGGTAGCCTTTGAGCAAAAGGAATTGAACAGCCAGTTCTTCGCCCTTTTTACCAAGTTCAATATGAGTTTTCAAGCTTATATTTGTTGTTTAGTTTTTCATGCAGTAAGATAATGCGTATGATTCGGTGTTTAGGTAGTACACCCTGTAATCTGCCACAAATTGACCCTTAGTGACTTGTCCGCCAAAACAACCTTCAAGAGGGTCAAAATCAAAGGTTTGGATGCGTATGTCTTCCCTGAAATCCAGCTCTTTTTTTCCGTAAGCTTTATAGAGACTTTCTTTTGCCCCCCAGAAAACTGTCAGAAGTGTTCTCTTATTGTGTTCATTCATTGCGTTTTTGTCAGCTACGCTCATGAATTTATCTGCAATTATTTCAATTTTCGGTGTAAAGTGCTGTATATCAATCCCGCATGCAACTGAGGAAACAATTACCGCTACCAAATCTGAAGAATGGCTCAAAGAAATGAAAAGTCCGGAATCACAAAGATGAGGTTTGCCGAACTCGTCACGTTGTGTATACACTCGATGATTTGTTCCTATTAAATACTGCAGCAGCCATCTGGAGGCGAGCCATTCCCTTCTTTTTTTTGCCGAAAGGCTGTTCAATTCATCTGTTTCAGAAGCCGAAAGTAAGAGCTGGTTTTCATACCATTCATCAGGCTCCTCCATCTTCCAGATTCCGAGTCGGGTGAGGTCCGAGTGCCATTTTATGTATTTCAGCGGCATGTTTTTTCTGTAAAATTATTAAAAATCAGACGGACTTAAGATATACCGCTGAAAATTTTGAAATCAAGCTTAAAAAGCATATATTTGCGGAGTCATCACAGAAATTACGACATTGCCTGCAACCTTTCTCCTCTCAAAATTGACTTCTGTGTAAGCATCCTATCGGAACGCTATATTCATTACAATTGTTTTTTCAGATCCGAAACACGGTTGTATAACTCTGAAAAAGAACATTTATTTTTCACCAAAATATCAATTCTATGCAAAAGAACCTGTTACACCGATTGTTTGTCCTGTTTTTTGCTGCATTCAGCTTCGGGTCAATTGCACAAAATCCGGGGTCTTGCCTTGCGCCTTCCATCACTACTTTGATGCCTGACAGCAACAAAGTTACTGTCAACTGGATCAACAACAACATGGGAACTGTGTCAACGGTCAACCTGATTGAATACACCACCTCACCTGTTAGTAGTTCAAGTTCCTGGACAAGCGTCTTGGTGAACACACCTGGTACTTCTTTTGTCATTAACGGCCTCACTTCCTGCAAAAACTATATTTTCAGGATGAGAACCAATTGTAGTTCAAATACCATCAGTCCTTACAGTTCCTACAAGGATGTTAAGACACTTGGTTGCGCAACCGCAACTGTTTGCGCGACTCCGGTCATCAATACTATCGTTTCAGACAGTACCAAAGCAACCGTGAGCTGGTACGCTACCGTAGCACCACCGGCTGTTGGTAACTATGTTGTGGAGTATACACCCTCACCACTAAGCAACTCCAGCATTTGGCAGTCTGTGAGCACAGCAAATACAACTTTGACAGTCAATGGCCTTCAGATGTGTACGGGTTACTTGTTTAGGGTAAAATCCGTTTGTTCCCCTACATCGTCAAGTGCTTATTCTTCCGTGCGTGATACAAAGACCAAAGGTTGCGTTGTAGTGACACCTTGCAATGCACCTTACATTAGTAGTGTTTCTGCTGACAGCACCAAGGCCACAGTTTCATGGGTTAGCAACAATACTGCAGCGACGGCTACCTATACACTTGAGTATACTGCTGCACCACAGTCTTCGTCGAGCGTGTGGACTGCAGTAAATACCAGTTCAACCTCAGCAACCATCTCTGGATTGCAGATGTGTACTGGTTATGTTTTTAGAGTAAAAGCAAATTGTTCTGCCACTTCATCAAGTGCATGGAGTAGCATAAGAGATACTAAAACAAAAGGTTGCGTAGTCGTTTTACCTTGCTATGCGCCAAGTATTACCAGCGTAACAACGGACAGCACAAAAGCCACTGTCACATGGGTAGGTAACAGCACCACATTGGCAGGCAGTTACACCCTCGAGTACACACCTTCTCCACTAAGCACATCAAGTGTCTGGGCTGCAATTAACAGCAGTTCATTGAGTGCAACAGTTACGGGATTACAAATGTGTAAGGGATATCTTTTCAGAGTAAAGGCGAATTGTTCTGCTACCCAGTCAAGTGCCTACAGTAGTGTCAAAGACGCAACAACAAAGGGTTGTGCTCTTCCATGCTACGCGCCCGTTATCGGAAATATCCTAGCCGACAGTTCCAAAGTTATCGTTGCATGGTCTTCCTCCACTCTGGGAGCAGGAGGGAACTTTACGCTGGAATATACCACAACTCCAATTACAAATACAAGTGTCTGGACGGCAGTCAACAGTACAACAACCACTGCAACCATCACCGGCTTGCAGATGTGTACAGGTTATGCGTTCCGTGTAAAAGCCAATTGTTCTGCTACTTCCTCTAGTGCATGGAGCAGTGTCAGAGATACCAAAACGAAGGGTTGTCCTGTAATCGTTCCATGTGCAACACCTATCATCGGAACGATAGTTGCCGACAGTACCAAAGCGACGATAAACTGGTCTACTTCAGGTACAACGGGTGCTGGTAGTTACACTGTTGAGTACACCATCTCGCAACAAACTACTCCTCTTGTTTGGACTGCAGTCAGTAGTACAACAAACAGCGTGACCATCACTGGTTTGCAAATGTGTACCGGATATTTGTTCCGTGTAAAATCCAATTGTTCTGCTACTTCTTCAAGTGCGTGGAGCAGTATCAGAGATACCAAAACCAAAGGCTGTGCAGTTGTTGTTACTTGTAGCAAGCCTGTAATAGGCAATGTAAGTTCTGACAGTACTTCCGCTACCATCAGTTGGGCAAGTGTCAATTCTTTGCCTGTTGGATATACCGTTGAGTATACACCTTCTCCGGTGAGTTCAGGTAGTACATGGACATCAGCAACCGTAAGTAGCAACACTTTTACTGCTACAGGACTACTCAGTTGCAAAGAGTATGTTTTCCGTGTAAAGGCCAATTGTTCTGCTACTTCTTCAAGTGCGTGGAGTTCGACTAGGGGAGTGGTAACAAAGGGATGTCCTGTCACAGCAGTTTGTGTAAAGCCTTATAACTTGAACAATACGTCAACTCAAAATGGCGTCGTGCTGTCATGGGCAGGAAATGGTCTGATGTACCAGGTCAGATACAAAAAAAGCACTAATCTGAATGCAGTATGGACTGTAGTGGACAGCATCACTACAAAGACGCTTTCGATTGGCAACTTAACCAATTGTACCCGTTATATCTGGCAAGTAAGGGCGTTGTGCACCAATAGTGTATGGTCGTCTTGGAGTGATATCAAAGTTTTTGGAACACTGGGTTGTCCAAAGCAGCAGTCTCTTGTCATTTCTCCTAATCCGGGTACGCAGTTCAATGTATTTTATACCTTGGAATCAGAAGCAAAAGTGACTTTTGATATTATAGATATCCAGGGTCGTCTGGTCAGACAATTTGATGCAGGACTTGTTTACTCAGGAGACAACGTGTTTAACATGGAAGAGAGTGATCTGAATTCCGGAATGTACTTTGTCGTACTTAAAGTGAACGGTGTTCAGCACGATGTTCAGCGCTGGATAAAAGAATAAACATTTTTAGATTGTTTTTAATGGCTGCTCGGGAAACCGTTGCAGCCATTTTTTTTACTTCGTAAACTCTTTTTATTCAGCGTTGTTTTTTTAGAAAGTATTTCCCAATGGATAAAAATATTAAAAGAAGAGACTTTATATCCCGTCTTTCGCTTGGGATTGCAGCGAGTATGGCAATGCCTTTTAACAATTTTGCTGCAGCAATAAGAAAATCACCTAAAAAACCACAGCAGATGGCTAATCCAATAAAAAAAATCAAACCACTTGGTTTCCAGTGGGAGACAGCAGATCCTTTTTTATTTTGCGTACATCATGAAGATTTTTTTCCGCGTGGAAATGATCAGATGGGACCTGAGATGAATTTCCTGAAAGACAGACATCTGGGTGATGATTTTATCATTAAGGACGGATTCCGAATGTACCATGGCAAGGTTGTCCCTGGTTTTCCAGGGCATCCGCACAAGGGTTTTGAGACCATTACCGTCGTTCGCAAAGGGATGGTAGATCATTCCGATTCAATGGGAGCTGCTGGTCGTTATGGTGATGGAGATGTGCAGTGGATGACTGCCGGAAAAGGAGTGCAGCACGCCGAGATGTTTCCCTTGCTCAACACCGAGCAGGACAATCCGCTTGAACTATTCCAGATCTGGTTGAATCTTCCTGCAAAGCAAAAACTGGTAGAGCCTCACTTCAAAATGATGTGGAAAGAAGTTATCCCGAAATACCACTACAACGATGCTGCCAACCTGATAACTGAAGTGGAAGTTATTGCCGGGAAACTGCATGGTATCAAAGCTGCTGCGCCACCGCCCGACTCTTGGGCTGCTGATGAAGCCAACGAAGTCGCAGTTTGGAACATTAAGATGGAAGCGGGTGCAGAATGGTCTATGCCACCGGCGTCTGCAGGCATCAATAGGACCATGTATTTTTACGAAGGAAACTCCATTTCGCTCAACGATCAGCTTATCCCGCGTTATAGTGCCGTTGAACTTGAGCCCGATGGGATGGTTCAGATTAAGGCAGGTGCAGAAAACGTTGGTATTTTAATACTCCAGGGCAGACCAATCAATGAACCGGTGATACAGTATGGTCCTTTTGTAATGAACACAAAGGAAGAGATCAATCAGGCCTTTGAAGAGTATCATCAGACCAGATTCGGAGGTTGGCCATGGCCAAGATACGATCAGGTTCATGATAGGGCGAAGGGCCGTTTTGCCCGACATGCGGACGGAACTATAGAGCAGAAGGGCTGACCCACTTGTGTGCAAGGGAGAAAGTTGCTTTATTCTGTATGATATTTGTGAACGGCCCATTGATGGGACTGGGTAATAAAGTTGGCATATACTAGCATAAAAAAAACGAGTGACAGAGATTGTGCTGTCGCTCGTTTTTCATGTCAAATCAAATGGAATCACTTCTGTTTGTATACGAAGTCAAAAAAAGCATTGTAAACAGCGGCGTTTTTATCTTTAAGCAGCTCTTTGTAGTTGTTTTGAGAGATAGCGTAGATGTCAAAAGACACCTTATCCGGCATTACTGACGATCTGACCTTTTGTAGATGATCGTAGTATTTCATTGCATCATTGCGTTCTTCAAATTTTCTGACGACCAGCATAGGAATATCTGAATCTGTTCCGAAGAAGACATTGGCTACTCTTAGGTTTTTAACCTTGTAGTTGTCTTGATTGAAATCAGAAATTTTGGTCTTGATATCTTCAATTTTGGCATCCTTATCGTTTAATATAACAACAATGTAATGAACTGATTCATCTTCCCTCTTATACGCACCGGTCTTGCCGGGATCTGTCCCTGATATTTCGTTGTATGCTGCTTCACCGCCGTCAAGCAGGCGGAGAATTTCTTTGGCCCTCTTTTGCTCCGGTGTTTCAGGGAATTTGGCGATGACCTCTTTGATAGCCAGGATGTACTTTTCTTTTCCCGCAACATAACCTGTGCTCATTGCTGCAAGCAGTGCAAATTTTGCCTTATATGGGTTTTTTGCTTTGAAAAGCGTATCAGCCTGCCGGCACCTGTCCAGCGCAATCTGGTACTGCGCCTTTTTGAATGCGGTATATGTTGAGGTGTAATAATCCTCGATTTCCTGTCCTTCCTTTTTTGATTTTTTTGCGAAGTCCGGATCTGTCAATATTCTACCATAGGTAGTGTTCGGATATTTGCTGACAATTTTGTCGTAGCATTCCTTGGCTTTAGCTGTATTGCCGGTATCTGAATATGCACCATAAAGATAGTAAAGTGCTTCAAGCTCTTTCGGCGTATCGGGGAATCGCTTTAGCAATTCTTCCAGGGTTACGATGCACTTATCATTGCGTTGGACGGCTTCGCGGAATGCGCGGCCAAGGCCATAGTAAGCGATGGCGACATCGTTATTCATGGCATCGATATCTTTGGGGTTCTGAGGAACTGCCGTCATCATCTTGCCGAATTCTTCTTCACTTATGCTTGATCTGTCCCTGCGCGACTTTTGCTGCTGGTCTTTTCCCGCATCAGTTACATTATCACCCGTATTGCTGTTTTTCTTTCCGGAGCGACGCCAGTCATCCTCCAGTTTTCGGTTTTTACCCCATTTTTGCTGAAACTGCCTTGCCCCCTGCACCAGCCCCTTTGGGTTGTAGGCAAAAAATGTGCTTGGTGTTACGCCCGGTCCGTACACAATGTTGAAATCTGCAGCTGCGTTTTTTGCAGTTGCGGCGGCTGCAGCTGCAGCTTCCGCTTTTTCCTGAGACTCTATTTCTTTCTGTTTGAGGGTCAGGCAAAAAGCCTTCTGGTCTTCAGGACTCATGGAGGCGATTCTGAGTAGGCTGTCCTTGGCCTGAATAATTTTCAGGTTTTTGGAGATCTCTGTCAGCCCAATGGCGAGGCGTTTGGCTTCGTCATAACGATCATCGCTTTTTGGAAGCACGGTGATGGTACTGTCGTAGTAATTTTTAGCGGCCACGAAATTTTCAGAGGAGTAGTAGAGCTGTGCCATCAACAGATAGGATTCGCCTTTCTGTGCAGGATTTTTTTTGCTGAAGCGGAGTGATTTCTGGAGGTTTTCTATGGCCAGTTTCCTATCGTTATTTTTAAGGGCAATCTGTGCCATGGCAAAATAAATCTGGTCGAGATAATCCTCGTTCTTGGATTCACGAGCCATTTTTTGTAGTGATTTCAGTGCATTTTCTGCGGATCCCTGACCTTTGGTATAGGCAAAAAGTGCGACATTCATTCGGGCGCTGAATTCCATATCGTATGGAATGCTCTTGTAATCCAGTACCTTCTCATATGCTGCAAGTGCCTCGGCATCCCGCAATAATTTTTCCTGAATCTGTCCGAGGATAAAGTAGAAACGCGCTTTCTCGCGGCGGTTGACGGTGAGTTCTATAGCGCGCTCAAGGGGTTGAACGGCTTTAGCATATTCTTTTTGCTTCAGAAAATTGTAGGCATAAAACTGTGCTGCAAGTCGGCGCACGCTTCTGAACGTTGATTTTTGTTTCAGCAGAGAAATAAGTACTTCTTCAGCCTCTGAATATTTTTGTCTCTCCGTAAGCGTTCTTCCCAGCCATGCCATTCCCTCCTGGTATGCGGGGCGGTGGCGGAGGAAATAAGATTTGGGTTTTTCCTGACCTTCATCCTTTGGTTCGAAGGCCAGTTTGGCTTCCTCTTTTTTTATTTTTTCTTTTTTGACTTCAGGAACAACTACCGGAGCCGGTTCAGTTTTTGCTGTCGGCTTTTTACTCTTTCCACTTGATTTTTTGTTTTTCGCGGCCTCCTTTCTTTTTCTCTCGTTGGCTTTTTTGCGTTGCTCAGCCTGTTTTTTTCGTTCCTCTGCCAGTTTCTTTTTCTCCTTGATTTTCTTTTTTGCCAGTGCTTTCTTTATTTCTGCCTCCCTTTTTTTGTCCCGCACACTTTTGCGTTTTGCATTCGGTTTGAATTCCTCCGTGAGGTAAATGAGGGTCTCCTCTGCTGATTCATAGTCTCTTTTGACATATTGCGCCTTTGCCATCAGTAGGGCACAATCTCCGACCCAGTCCCCGTATTTATGAATTGCGGCAGCGGTCGACATTTTTTGAATGGCCTTATCCATATCTGCCGTTACAGATTCAACGTTTTCCATATCTGAATAGGGATACATTGCCAGAATCTGGTTATAATTATCGCTGTGTTGCTGATTTAATTTGGCAATGCCCTCCTGCAGAAGTATATTTGCGTTGTAAAAATAATTGTATTTCGTGGTGAGACTGTGATAGTTGCGTTTTAGCCAGGGCACATCTCCTTTCTTTTTCGTCGTAACGCAGGCACACAGTAAAGTGGTGATCAGAAAACTGATACCCACCCGGTAAATTCTATTCATTTACTTGATATTTTCTCGATTAATACGCAAAAACTACTAAAAAGTTAAAATCTGCGTTTATGGAATTGCCGGAGACTGGAATATTGTTCTTTGTGTATCAGGAGATTTCCCGAACACCACAGAAATAACTGAAAATGAGGCAAATTATTATATTTTAGTGCATTATTTTACAAAAAAACAGGAATGAGTTTAAAAAGTCTTTTAAGGGATACGGGTCTTGCCATGTGGAGGGGTCTGAAAGAAACGGTAACCCGTCCTTTTAAGAAAAAGCAGGTCGCATTTCCCAATCTGATGGATCCGGCGGCAACCAACAAACCCCAGAGGTCTCTTCGGGAGAGATTGAAGGACACCTACCGCATGACCATCATGAACCCGGAGACCTTCGAGGAGGTTGGCAGTTATAACCTATCCCTGATGAGTGTTTACACACTTTTCAGCTCCTTTTTTGTAGGCGTAACCCTCATCGTCATCGCATTGCTCGCATTTACACCTCTAAAGAGTTATTTGCCTGGTTACGGCGACGCTGCTGAATACTACGAATTGCTGGATAAAATAGATGACCTTGAAGGACAGGTGGAGTCCAATCAAACATACATGGACTATTTCAAAAAGATGCTGACGGAGGATGTGGAGACAAAAAAAGAAATTCCCAAGGAAGCGGTCAATCAGATTCCGGATAGTTTGATGGATATTCCAACAATTGAGGAGGAACGTCAACTCAGGGAACAGTACGAGCGCAACAATGGTGTAGCCAGCATCATCAATGGCACAGACAACAATCCGCGGCCGGCACCGGTCAACATGAAGGATGTGGCGTTGGAGCAACTTTATTTTACCCCTCCCATTGACGGACAGATTATTAGGGGCTTAAAACCAAGAGAAAGTCATCTTGGAATAGACCTTGTGGCGCCAAAGAATACGCCGATAAAAGCGGCCATGGATGGTTATGTGGTTTCGGCAGATTACACCGTTGAAACCGGTTTTACAATGGTTATACAGCACCAGCACGGGGTGCTTACTTCCTACAAGCACTGTTCTTCACTGCTCAAGAAACAAGGCTCTTTTGTACGTGCAGGTGAGGCAATAGCGATTATTGGCAATACAGGAACCCTGACTAGCGGTCCGCATCTACACTTCGAACTATGGCAGAACGGTAAGTGTGTCGATCCGACGGAATACATTGCATTCAAGTAAGTGCGGTAAACCGGTTGGATTTTGCAAAAAAAGTTGCGATTGACTTGTCGGACCGCATCAATTCACCCTGATTTTGCGTTATTGATTGCACAACCTGAAAAAATGTCTCTGAAACGATTTATATTCTTCTTTTCACTTACCTTATGTGCTGCTCTTGCGAAAGCGCAGGATCCTAATCTCGCATTGCAGTACTTTTCAGACGGTGAATACGGCAAGGCTGCTGCGCTTTACGAAAAACTCTGGGAAAACCAGCCCGGAGTTGAGATGTATTTTGAGAAGTTGATTGACAGCTACTCCGCTATGGAACAATACGATAAGGGAGAGGCAGTCAT
>CANHEE010000007.1 GCA_947459655.1 Lewinellaceae bacterium | reverse complement strand
TGATATTCTCAGCTTGGCGACCGATACTTACGGCAACCTTTGGGTAGGTACTAATTCGGGAGGAGTCAACAAACTGATGCCGAAAATCAATAAATTTTCTTTGATACCCAGTGAAAATTACTACTACATCAAGGCAATTTATAAGAAAAAGGGGGAGCAATATCTATACTGCAGTGTTTTCCGGAAAGGGATTGAAATTTATGACCTGAAAAACTTAAAAAAACCATGTGTTACTATTCCGCTGAAGCAAAATATTTTCAAAATAGAACAGTGGGATCAGGAAAACCTGCTTCTTTTTGACAGACAAGCCATGTTCCTTCTCAATACCAGAACCCTTCAGGTCAGCAATTTCGGGGAGGAAGTGCTGAACCGGAACGGCATCCGGAATATGTCTGCGGTCAGCAGACTGGACAACAATGATTTCCTAGTGGGTGCCGAAAAAAAATTGTATCTTTTTCAGCGCAGCGGGAGCATCCGTATGCCGTTTAGCCTGCAACTAAATGATGAAATCATCTGCGTTGAGCGTGGGGGTGACCAGACCTACTATGTGGGTACCACAAAAGGACTTTTCACCATCACTCCATCCGGCCAGACCTACGCGTTGATCCCATCGGTTTACTGCAAGCACATCCTCAAGACTGGCGACAATACCTTCTGGATCGCAACAACGACAGGCCTTTATGAATACAAACCGGGACAGCAGGTGAAGCTGTACAACAAGGAAAAGTACGGACTGGCAAATGACTTTATTTACGGAGTGTTGCAAGGTGCAGGAAAAACGCTTTGGCTCAGCCACAACAGGGGGATTTCGAGGCTAAACATTTCAAAATCCATTTTTAAGAATTTTTCACTCAACAACAACCTTCAATCATACGAATTCAATACCGGAGCTTTTTTCCGCTCTGAGGACAGCATTATTGTTTTCGGAGGTGTGCGCGGGATCAACTACTTCAACGAACACAACTTCTTTGATGATCCGGTGGCTCCTATTCCCATCATTTCCAACATACGGGTAAATGACATTGATTACCGCACCGATACGGTAATCTGGCACAAAAAATACCTTAGCTTTCCATACGAGCAGAATACCCTCTCTTTTGAGTTTACCGGACTGCAGTTTTCAGCCAGCAAGAATGTGCAGTATTTCTACAAACTCGAAGGAGTTGACAAAGACTGGATTTATGCAAATGGACAGCGCTTTGCAAGATACCCGAAAATTCCTCCGGGAGACTATGCGCTTAAGGTCAGAGCATTCAATGATGACGGAAAAGAATCGCAGCAGATTGCGACCCTTCATATTCACATCGTGACACCAATGTACATGCAGTGGTGGTTCAAGCTCCTTAGCGCACTACTTTTCATGACTTTAGTCGCCAGCCTGGTATACTTCTGGCAGCTTCGGAAGAGTCGTAAACAGGAAGAAGCATTTCAGCTGCTGAACCAGCTAAAAAACGAACGCGAGCGCATTTCCCGTGATCTGCATGACAATGTGGGCGCACAAATCACCTACCTCATCACCAGTATGGACTGGGCTACCAAACAGCTTTCTCCTTATGAAAATCATCTGAAAGAACGTCTGCTCAATCTGAAATCCAGTGCGCAAAACATGATGAGCAGTATCAGGGATACCATCTGGGCACTAAACAAAGAGGAAATTACCGTCCAGGATTTTGCCGACAGACTAAAACAATATATTCTGTATCAGATCCGCGACAATTCCGCGCTTGATTTGAATTTTCAGGAGCACATCAATTCCGACTGCAAGCTCTTTTCCAATACCGTACTGAGCCTATTCCGCATTGGTCAGGAAGCCGTGCAAAATATTCTGAAGCATGCAGGTGCAGAAAAGATTATGGTGCAAATTGAATGCAATGACAAACACGAACTCAAAATCCTGATTGCCGATGACGGAATTGGATTTGATCCGGAAATAGATTATTCGGACCACTTCGGACTGGACAATATGAAATTCAGAGCAAAAGAAATAGAAGCAACGCTGGAAATCAGCAGTACGGAGGGAAAGGGTACGAGGATTGTAATCAGCAAACAGCTGGAAAGCTGATTATTAAAGTATTGCAGCACCAAAAACGCCTGCTGAATCACCGAGGGCGGGTTTCAAAAAAATGGTATCCAGGCGGGAGTTAAAAACATATTTGCGTACTTCTGACACGCCTTCGGTATAGAGTAAATCAATGTTCCCGACACCACCTCCAATAACAATTACCTCTGGATCAATAATATTGATGACCGGCCCCACTGCCTTGCCGAAATACGTCACGAGGTGTTGCATGGTCGCCTTTGCTGCCTCATCGGCACCTTCCTCGTAACGCTGAACAATCTCTTTAAGGTGCAACGCATTCCCCGAATGTTTGCGGTAAAAGCGTTCAAGCGCCGGCCCAGAAATCAGGGTCTCCACACAACCAATGCGACCACAGTAGCATTTTCCTCCTGACTCATCCAGAAAATTATGCCCCCATTCGCCGCCAAGACCATGCCTTCCGTTGATTACCTTTCCATTGACCACTATGCCGCCACCAACCCCTGTACCCATGATGATGCCGAAAACCACTTCCGCATCAGGTGCGACGGAACGAGCAGCACCCATTCTGGCTTCTGCGAGCGCAAAACAATTGGCATCATTAGCGATTTTGACCGGAATACCAAGTGCATTTTCCAGATCTGCTCTAAATGGTTTGCCAATCAGCGCGGTGGTATTGCAATTCTTCATCAACTGGGTGGATGGCTCCAGGGCCCCCGGAGTTCCGATGCCAATGGTTTCAGGAGTCAGACCACTGATGGATTTAACCTGATCGACCAACTTGACCACCTGAGCAATGATGTGACTATAGCCCTGATTGCCTTCGGTTGCAATGCGCTCACGGCAGACAGGCTCATGGTGCAGGCTGTCTTCGATGACTGCGCATTCAATTTTAGTTCCGCCAAGGTCAATTCCCCAGAGCATAGGCTGAGATTTCTGTTTTTTATTAGAGAAAAAGCACTAAATCATGGCAAATCGGGTGTAAGGCTGCAGTGCTGCAGGAATCTGTATACCATCAGGTGTCTGGTTGTTTTCCAGTAGTGCGGCCACGATACGCGCGAGCGCCAATGCCGAACCATTTAGGGTATGTGCAAGAATAGTTTTTTTGTTTTCGTCGCGGTAACGCAGTTTCATTCGGTTCGACTGGAATGTCTCGAAATTGGAAACGGAACTGACTTCCAGCCAGCGCTCCTGTGCGGCCGAGTATACTTCAAAATCAAACGTCAAGGCAGACGAGAAGGACATGTCTCCGCCGCAAAGCCTCAGAATCCTGTAAGGAAGCTCCAGTTTGTCCAATAATCCGGCAACATGTTCGAGCATCTCCATCAGGGCATCATAACTTTTTGCCGGGTGCTCCAACCGTACAATCTCAACCTTATCGAATTGGTGCAGACGGTTAAGTCCGCGAACATGCGCGCCGTATGAACCAGCCTCGCGGCGGAAGCAAGGCGTGTAACCACATAGTTTGACCGGAAACTCTTTTTCTTCAAGTATGGTGTCGCGGTACAGGTTTGTGATTGGCACTTCTGCTGTAGGAATGAGGTAAAGATCATCGATTCCGATATGGTACATCTGTCCTTCCTTATCGGGCAGCTGACCGGTAGCCCTTCCGCTGGCCTCATTCACGACATGAGGTGGTAGAATTTCTGTATAACCTGCTTTTTCAGCCTCATCAAGGAAAAATGCAATCAGCGCACGTTGCAATTTCGCGCCCTTTCCCTTGTAGACAGGAAATCCCGCCCCTGTGATTTTGACACCGAGTTCAAGATCAAATACGTCGTATTTTCGGGCAAGTTCCCAATGTGGCAGCGCACCTTCATACAGTTTTGGGAAATCCCCGGTCCAGTCGCGGTACACTTCGTTTTCTTCAGGAGTTTTTCCATAGGGCACACTGTCATGCGGCATGTTAGGAACAGAAAGCAGCAGGTTTTCAAGATCTGCACCGGCCTGATCAAGTTTTGCCTTGAGCTCCTTTTCCTGCTCTTTGGAAGCGCTGACCTGTGCTTTAAGCACCTCAGCCTCCGCAGTTCTGCCCTGCTTCATCATTTCTCCTACTGATTTTGAAGCCTTATTGGATTCCGACAAAAGTGCGTCGAGCTGACCTTGGGTGGTCTTTCTCAGGTCATCCACCTCAATAATCTGATCGACAACCAAGGCTGCTTTGTCAAAATGCTTTTTCTTCAGACCCTCAACGATCTTTTCCCTGTTTTCACGAATGACACTTACCTGTAACATAATTGAGCATTAATTGTATGTCCGGGAAATTTTCTCCCGATTAAAAAAACTGCAAGCCTGTAAGCCGGATTCTGTTCAGGCGGTTCGCAAACCGCCCGCCTCTATCATTTATCTGGGACTTTGATCACTCAAAGCCTCTAGCTGCCTACCCCCCGAAAAATGCGAGCAGCATTCTGAACCGCCGAAGCGGAACAATCGGTGTACATGGCATTTCAACCCACGGGGTTTATTCCGGCGACCTATTGCCAGGTCTCCGCGTGCGCTCTTACCGCACATTTTCACCTTTTCCTCCGACCCTGAGGCCGGGGGTAGTTATTTTCTGTAACACTTTCCGTATCCCGGTTTCCCGGAACCCTACCCGTTAGGTAGCGTGGTGCTCTACGTTGTCCGGACTTTCCTCACCTTTTTAAAAGTCGCGATAGAGCGGCTTGCAGGCCACAAAGGTAGGAATTTATTGCAAATTCCCATTCCGCAAAAGCGTTTTTGTATGCCATAGCCGGCATCAGAATATCTGTGCAAGAAACTTTCTGACAGCGTGTAAATGAGCAGTAAATCCCGCCCTGCAGTTACCCATTTATGGCGAAACGGATGTATTTCGACACACCTGATCCGGAAATATTCTTCGCCTCGTAGTAGGTCTGGATGTGCAGTTCCTCGAAATCGAGCGCCCGGGCATAGATGTCTTCCGAACTGTAAATCAATCTACAGCGCTCATCACTGCTGATGACCTCCATGGTGAAATCAAATAAAATAGGTGAATCGGTTTTCAGATGCACGATTCCACCGGGTTTAAGCACCTTTCTGTAGATTTCAAGAAAGAATGGTGAGGTAAGCCGGCGAGTACTTTTGCTGTCTTTCAGGAACGGGTCAGGAAACGTTATCCAGATCTCGTCCACTTCTTCTGAAGCGAAAAAGCGGTCCAGTAGCTCAATTTTTGTCCGTAGAAATGCTGCGTTGCGAAGATTCTTGTCGGAGACCTGTCTTGCACCCTGCCAGATACGTGCACCTTTGATATCGACTCCGATGAAATTTGAATCAGGATATTGTTCGGCAAGCGCAACAGTGTACTCTCCCCTGCCACAGGCAAGCTCCAGTATCATTGGATTTAAGTTGCCAAAATGTTCATTTTTCCATCGCGATTTAAGGTCTACAACCTTACCGTACTGACCAACCAACTCAGGATTTTCATAGCTGAAATTCTCAAAAACATGCGGCAGCTCAAGCAACTCTGCAAATTTCTGTAACTTGTTTCTGGTGCTCATATTAGTGCCAGGTAGTTTTCTCCTGTATATCTGTTTTTCTTGTACCTGCCGTTAGCGGCTCATCGCTGTAACCCATATAGAAAAAGCCAAGGCACTTTTCATCTGCATGCAGACCCAGAAAATCTCCTGCCTCCAATGCTGCCTTGGGTGTTGCCCAGAAAGATCCTATCCCAAGTGAAGTGCAGGTCAGCCACATGTTCTGTACTGCCATTGCTACAGCGGCAACCTCTTCCCATTCGGGGATATCGGCATGTTTTTTCATGACGATGGCAATAACAGCAGCCGCCTTCATCGGATTCTCTGCTGCCTTTTTGTGCTTGATTTCAGAATAATCTGCCTCAGGTGTATATTTCAGATAAAAATCGCCCAGATAGCTGCTAAGCTTGGCGCGACTACCATCGGCAAACACATGAAAACGCCACGGTTCGGTTCTCTTGTGTGTAGGTGCCCAGTTGGCAGAATTCAGCACTTCCATTATGGTTTCCCTGGCGACGGGATTGCCGTTGTAGGCCGCAGGAAACACGGCACGACGTCTTTGAATAAGCTCAGATATGGTCATTTGCATTTTTTCTGCAAAGGTATTATTTTTAAAATACAAGATGATATCCTGTTTTTATTTTTACCAGCAAACGGCAAAATCAAAAAGGCAGAAAAACGAACTAAAAATCCGGCGACCAACCCTGCCAGGATTGATCAAAAGAACTGTTGTGCCAGATGCAGGTAAAATCACCGCCATATTTCTCCACCTGCACTCTGATGTCCCGGACAGCAAGCCGGGCCTGCTCCGGCGTCATTCTAAGGTAATGACGCAAGGTAACATCCATTACCTGAAAAGGGTGAATAAGCAGTTCGGTTACTACCTCATTTTCAAGGTCATACCAGTAAAATGGCAATGCCGTCGATGCCCGAAAGCCAATCCGGTCAGCATAGCCCATTGTGAAATCATGAGTTATGCCGGCATTCAGTAGTTTCCGGTAGGTTTCCGGAAAGCGCAACTTCAGATAATGTTGCCTGCTTCGCTTCACGGGAGCGCCAAGAATAGACTCCAGACGCGCGACTTCTTTGAGGAGGATTTGCTGCGATGTGTAGGTATCGGAGCTATTGCTTGTATACGAAGGGTGAATCCCAACCGGATATTTGTTGCCTAACTTTGTAATCAAATTGCGGAACGCGGTATTCCGGTAATCGGTGTTTTTATCATACACCCCATAGTCGCCCAGCAGGAAAAAGAAACTGAGCCCGGAATCTTTGCCCGGAAAGTATTTTTCGAGATGATCAAAAATGTCATGAGGATCGCTCCGCAAGCCCGTAAGCACAGCAAAGCGCTCGCGAAAGGAAGCAGGATCTCTGAGGAAACCGCCGAAATTGCGCCACCATAGTTTGTGGCGGTATTTGAAGGCCTGGTCTATATCGATGGTCATCTGTTTCCTACAGGGCGGCAGTTCACTTTTCAGGGGCACATACCTCTGTTTCAGAAGTGCTGTAAAAGCAAAAGCCCATTCCTGCACCAATGGTCGCTCCAGAAATCTGTTCCGGAAAGCCACACTCTCCGAGGCACTGTAACGACCATGAATGTCTGCCTTAAACGGAAGGTATTCCTCATATCTACTGAGCAGGAAAAAGGCAGCTGCAAAAAGGTCGAATTGTATCTCAAAAACCTTTTCTCCACAGGCTATCTGACGCGCAAGGTCATGTGAAAATGAAATGCCCTGCGCAATATGTTTCATCAGCGATTGTTGGTGTAAAACACCGGTTTCTTCCAGCAAGCCGTGCGGAAGTATATGGATTTCCTCCTCACTCACTGCATGACAGCTGTAGTTAATGCGCAACACAGCGCTCTGTCTGAAAATAGCTGCATCGGTGCAGAATTCTATCTGCAGACCCGACATCCGGACCAGCATTTCGGTCATGATGTAGCGCAATCTGGGACCGACAACAGGAGAATAGATCAGTATGGAAGACATCGCAAGGTTTGCTGCAGAAAATATGCATTTCCGGCACAATGTAAATCGGCCCTAAAAATCAATAAATAAATGCAATGTAAAGATTTTTGAAAAGAAAAAAACTAATTTTGCCGCAATTAAATCACCTGAATGCTGCGGGATTCAGTAAAATTTTCAGAAGTGGCCAAAAAGAAAATTGTAGCGGGAAACTGGAAAATGAACAAAACCATCGAAGAGGGTACGGCACTGGCAAAAGCAGTGGCTGCCGGCAAATTTTCCTCCCGCGTGACAGTGGTTTTATGCCCGCCATTCATAAATCTGCAAAGTGTACAAAAGGTCATCGCCCGGAAGAAAAGCATCAGGCTGGGCGCACAGAATCTGTACCCCGAACCACATGGCGCTTATACAGGTGAGGTTTCAGCTGAAATGCTTGGCGCGGCCGGAGTTTCGTACGTTATTTTGGGCCACTCAGAGCGTCGACAGTATTTTCACGAGAGCGATGAATTCATTTCCAGAAAAATAAAAGCGGCGCTTTCGAAGGGCATCACCCCTATTTTTTGCTGTGGTGAGCCCTCTGAAATCAGGCATGCAGGTAAACATATAGCATACGTCGAAAACCAGCTGCATAATGCACTGTTCAATCTCACTGAGGCCGAAATAAGCGGTGTAGTAATTGCCTACGAACCCATTTGGGCCATTGGTACCGGACTGACTGCCAGTCCACAGCAGGCTCAGGAAATGCACGCTTCTATCAGAAAACTACTCAAGAAACGCTTTGGCGCGACAACAGCAAAAAATATTCCCATATTATACGGCGGAAGCTGTAATGCAGGAAATGCCGCTGAACTTTTTACCCTCCCGGATGTGGACGGCGGACTCATCGGAGGAGCATCTCTGAACGCGGAAGACTTCATAAAAATTGCGAACAGTTTCTGAGAAAGACACGGCAATTCAATATCTTGAAAAAACATGCGCCACAGCGCTCAAAAAAATAAGATGAAATCGACACCACTTACTGAAAAGCACATCGCCCTGGGGGCAAAAATGGCAGAATTCGCCGGCTACAATATGCCCATCTCCTATTCGGGTATCAAGGAAGAACACTTTGCTGTAAGACAAGGTGTAGGCGTTTTTGATGTTTCACACATGGGGGAATTTATCGTCCGCGGCAAAGAGGCCCTGAATCTTGTACAGAAAGTTACTTCCAACGACGCTTCAAAACTGGCGCACGGCGATGTACAGTACTCATGTCTGCCAAACGGAAAGGGCGGGATTGTTGATGACCTGCTGGTGTACAGATTGGGTGACGACATGTGTTCGGAGGGAGAGCAGGCGTTTATGCTGGTCGTCAATGCATCCAATATCGAAAAAGACTGGAACTGGATTTCTGCCCACAACACATTTGATACCAGACTGATTAATATTTCTGAACATACCGGATTGCTTGCTGTACAGGGTCCGAAGGCCATAGCCGCCCTTCAGCAACTAACGGATGTAGACTTGTCTGCTATTCGCTACTACAACTTCACCAAGGGGTCGGTGGCCGGCATCAATAACGTGCTGATTTCAGCAACCGGCTATACCGGTGCGGGAGGATTTGAGTTGTACTGCCCGGAAGAGTTCACGGTTCGGCTATGGGACGCCATATTCGAATCAGGAGCCCATCTAGATATCAAACCTGCCGGACTCGGTGCGCGCGACACCCTTAGACTTGAAATGGGATTCTGCCTGTACGGCAACGATATTGATGACACTACCTCTCCTTTGGAAGCCGGATTGGGTTGGATAACCAAACTTCAAAAGGGCGATTTTATCGATGGTGATTACCTTCGAAAACAAAAAGCCGAAGGGCTTCAGCGCAAACTTGTAGGTTTCACCCTTCAGGAAAGAAGAGTTCCCCGTCACGATTACCTGATTGAAGATCTGGAAGGAAATGAGATCGGAAAAGTTACCTCAGGAACCAGCTCACCTACACTTGATATGCCTGTGGGACTAGGTTATGTCAAGATGCCATTTACCAAAGAGGGCACTAAAATCAACATTGTTATCGGCGGAAAAAGATTTGAGGCGACTGTAACAAACCCTCCTTTCATCAACAAAGATTGATTTTTTCACCACCGCATTGTTGTAATTTTTTAACCTTCGTGATCTACAAGCATGCAGATGTCGCTTTTTCCAAACCAGCGGTACCTATTCCGGGCGATGATGCTGTAGATAACATCTCTGAGTATTCGGGGAAATATTTTCATCAACAGTACCCATCTCCATTGCCACCCAAGCCGTGAAAGCACCTCAATGGCTGCATCACTTGCAAAATAGTAGCGCCCCTCTGCCACCAGCAGAACAGCATCAGGAAGTTTTTCTGTCGTGGCAGAAAGCAACAGCGACTTCCCTTTTTCAGATTGCATGGGTATGAATCGGAACAAACCCCTTTTATCGTTGCGAACAATAAATTGCACCCACCTGCTACAGAGCATACAAACACCATCATAAACAATTGTAGGGTGCTCATTGAAACCTTTTTTGAGATCAGGCAAACTGATATGTGACATGTAAAAGTAGCAATTAAAGTTGACGAGAAAAGCATATTGTATTGATGAACTGCGCGCAGCAGAAAAGGTTCATTACATCAAAATTTCGGGAGGTAGATTTAAAAAACCAACTGATTCTCTTGCATTTTGATAAAATGCGCTTATTTTTGCACTAAATAGAAACGGCGGATACTATTCACTGTAAATGTACGTTTCTATCACATAAAATTAATTTCGAACACTGCAAAATTCATCTACCATGAATACCTGGAAAAAGGTTTTTATTTTCGTATCATTAATGGCATGCGTTGGATTGGTTTCATCCTGTAATCGTGGTGTAGGATGTCCGACAAATTTCGAAATCAGCAGATAATTTATTGATTTCCCTCAGCATATAATTTAATGAAGAAAAAAGCGCCTTAGCTTCGTGATTCGCGACTATAGGCGCTTTTTAAATTGACACCTCTCAACCATGAAATGGATTATACTGAGCCAGGAAAATCAACTTCAGAATCTCATCAGCCGTTCCGCTGAGGTTCCCTGTATGATTTTCAAGCATTCTACCACCTGCTCAATCAGTCTCATTGCAAAGAACAGACTGGAAACCGGATGGGATTTTGAAGCGAGTAACCCTGAATGCTATTACATCGATGTCAAGGCCAGCAGGGCGCTGTCACTCATGATTGCGGACACTTTTCAGGTACAGCATGAGTCGCCACAGGTATTGTTGATTGCAAAAGGCGAATGTGTTTATGACAACTCTCACCTCGACATCAGTACCGAAGAATTGAAAGAAGCCCTTTCCGAGGGAATGGTTTAGTATTAAACCTGCACCCACTTTCCTCTGATGACATTCCAAAAGCCACTCCACAGATGATTTCTATGCTCAGAGCCGGACTGTTAACGCTGAATGTACTGTTCATTACAATCATTCCTGTGCTATCCCAAATTCCGGGTCAACCTCAGGAACCTGCTGACACGGGTCGGAAGGCCATTTCATTGCCCGATACAGCACAGATCAGGTATTTTGGCATTCAAAATCCGGAACGCATTAAGATCTTTTCGGACACTTCGCTGGATAATCATTTTCACCAGTACACACCTGTGAGGAAGCGGGATGATGAGTACGCCACTCTTGGATATATTGGGTCGGCCGCAAGACCCATTTTTCGGCCGGTTACTCGGCGAATAGGGTTTGACCTGGGTTTTCACCAATTTGATGTTTATTTTTTCAATCCCGGGGACTTTCGTTTTTTTACCGGAAACAGGCCTTTCTCGCAGGGGAAATGGACGCTCCGCTCTATGGGGAACGACAGCAATCTGGATTTTGAGTTCGGAGGACATTTCAATAAAAACATTTATTTTAGTCTAAACTGGAGCCGCATAAACAGCAGTAGCATAGGAAATTACAAGTTAATCAATCAAAGTGCGCTTAATTCCTGTTGGGGTGCCGCCCTGACGCAATTGAAAAACAACTATCGCTGGAGCCTTGGATTTACAAGCAACGGATTTCAACAAAACGACAACGGTGGACTGCTTAATGACAATGCACTAAGGGTGAGTGACACCCTGCTGGTTGGCGGAAAACAGTCGATTCCTGCCAGAATGAGTCAACCGCTTGCATTGCAATATGCAAACAGAAACATTGAGTGGCGATTTGGCCGATACCTCCTAAGGGGAGCTACCGGAAGCAATAAGTTGCAAATCACACATCAGGCAAACCTGATTTTCGACCGGTACAAGTCATCCGCAAAATTCAGCAACCGAACAGCAGCGCAACAGTTCAACGACAGCATCTTTTTGGGCAATCTGCTGAGCGACAGCCGTGGTGTGCGTATGTTCATCAGATCACAAACACTGGAGAACCGAATTTCATTGTCCGGCATTTCCCACACCGAAAATTCCAAAGCCGGCAACAGATTTGAAACCGGACTTATGCACCGTTATATATATGTTTTTGACGACAAGCAGAGTGCCCGGATACAAAATATGTTTGCTTTCGCAGAAATTGGGCTTGCAGCACTAAAGGGCTTCCAGGTCAACACTTTTTTTCACCTCGGACTTCTGCCCGCGAACGCCGGTGAATACAAGGCGGAGGGAAACATCCTTGTCAACATCGGACCATGGGGTACTCTTGAAGGCAAACTTATACAGCAGCGCTACCAGCCAACCTATATTCAGCAGCGATTGGTGAGCACCCAGCGGGAAGTCTGGAGAAATGATTTCCGGAAGACTTTCGAAACCGCCGTTTCTGCAACTTGGACAATGCAAAAAATTGGTTTCAAAGCCGAGGCAGGATACCAACTCTTGAACAACTACATCTATTTCAACCGGAATTTCAGTCCGGAACAGGTAACCACCGGGATTGGAGTCTATCAAATGGTGCTGAGTGAAAAGCTGAAGATAAAACACTTCGGTAGCGACCATTTCCTTGCTTTTCAACGCAGCACCGATCAACGGATACGCCTCCCACAGCTCAGCGGAAAACATAGTGTTTATGTTGAAGGTAGTCTTTTCAGAAAGAAAGCCATGCTCGCAAGACTTGGTGTCGAAATGAGATATTCTTCTTCTTATCTTGGAGATGCCTATCAGCCTCTTATTGGTCAATTCTACTGGCAGGACAGCAACACCCTACCTTTTTTCCCTTCAACAGATGCTTTCATCAGTGCAAAAATCAAAAGCAGCAGGGTGTTTGTTAAAGTTGAAAACATCAGCCGGAGTTGGGACAAACGGAAGGTGTTCTACCAAACCCCTCACTATCCATTGTATGACACCTACTTCAGGATTGGCATACAGCGAATATTTACGGACTAAAAACACAATTTCTTAATTTAATAAGTATTTTTGTACTTCATTGGATACCCCCGTACAATTTTTTTGATTTATGTATTTCAAACTACGCTATCTGCTTTTGGCAGCGATCTGCCATCTGGTATTGTCTTCTGATTGCAAGGCACAAATGCCTTCGGACAAACCCTGCGATGCACCTGCAATTCTGGCAAATGCCGTTCCCGGTGTATGTGTAAATCAAAACATTGAACTATGTTGCGGTGGCACCATGAATTACAGCAATTTTTTGGGTGTGCAGCCTGCCTGTGGAAACAGCGTTTCCAATCGCGACGCGTGGCTTGAAATCACCGGAATGACTGCAGGACAGCAGTACAATCTGGTTTACATTGAGAAAGGAAATCGTTGGACATGGGTTGAAGTTTACGAGCTACCACAGGGTAAAAACTGCTCGGTTCCTGCAAATTATAAATCAGTCGTTTGTACCAAGGAAAACGATGTGATAAACTTTACCAATTCCACCGCGACGGCGACCTTCACTCCTGAAAATCAGAACAGCAGGTACTATATCCGTTTCATGCGAGCAAACACGACACCGAACGACACGAATCTCGAAGGCTCAATTTGCATAACAAAATCATATCCTAACGATGAGCCGTGCGGTGCTACTCCGCTGATTATACAGAACAATGCCACATCAAATCCTGTAACCGGTCAGAATTACAATGCTGCAGACTGGCAGCCACAAATTTATACGGGCCCGACCTGCGGACCCAACAATGATGTCTGGTATAAATTTGTCGCGGAATCCTGCTCTGCAAACGTTTATGTAAAAAACCTCACTACCGACTCCTACGAGATTCAGGCTGCTATTCTTGAAAGTGTAGATGGAAATTGCAACAACCTTAGGGAAATTACTGCCTGCGGCGGGGCAAAAAACAAATACGACGACATCGTACTGAGCACTGATGGGTTAACCGTCGGCAGAACCTATTATATCATCATTGACGGATTTTCACCGCCATACTTCAATGCGACCGGAAAGCACTCAATAGTGGTATACAGAAAACCCAATGCGCCGGAATGTCCAAAAATCAAGACACCATGTGATTGCTCTACTTCAATAGGCTGTACAGGACTAACGCCTTTTCCGAACAGTACAACCGGTAATTTTGCGTTAACCAAGGCCAAAGGAGACCCCAACGTGAGTGGCTGTGTTGACCTCACCCCAAGTAAAATCCCAATTTTGGGCGGCTCAAACAAGGCAGAGTTCTGTGCAACCTACACTGCAGTACCGGGCGATGATCTGATGGCATTTGACAACGTTCTGCACAAAGATGGCAATTGTGAATTTATCGCTGCACAAAGCAAAAATGTGGTCTACGTCTCAGGATTATGTACCAATCCGCTTGTACCTGTATGTACCGACGTCAATGGAATTTCTCCCATTTACAAACTTACTCCGGGAGTGTCCTACAAATTCTGCAAGCAGGTTGTAGCAAATGGCTCTGATCTCGACTGTATCGGAAAATTCTACCAGAGCTACTGTGCTTTTTTATGGAAAATTCCTTCAAAAACAACGATTGACCGATCAGTATGCTACGGCAAATGCTACAACTTCAACAACATAGACTACTGTGAAACAGGAAATTATACTGCAAATCTAAAATCTGCAAACAACTGTGACAGCACCGTTACGTTAAATCTTACAGTTCTTCCAAACGTAGTCAACTACATTAAGGTAACCAACATCTGTCCTGAAGATGGATACAAATTCGGAGACAAGGTCCTTTTTCAGTCCGGCACGTACTCAAAGGTATTCACCGGTCAAAGCGGTTGCGACAGCACTGTGGTACTAGACCTGAATATTTTGCCCAAAAACATTACCTCTCAAACGCGAGACATTTGCCGTGGAGATACATTGAAAATCGGAAATCAGAAATTCAGCGAACAGGGATTGTACATCCTTAAACTGAACTCCTCCAAAGGATGCGACAGTATCCTTAACCTCACGGTAGGTATTTCCGATCCAACCGGCGTTATTCGTTTTGAAAACGTTTGCTACGGCGACACATTCTTTTTTGAAGGAAAAGGCTATAGCAGACCGGGACTTTACCTACTGAAAAGATACAAGGTCAACAAAGCATGTGATAGTCTGCTGCGGCTGAATCTCAATGTGCTTCCTGACTATTCAGATATCCGCACATCAAAGACCATTTGCTACGGACAGTGTCACAAGTTTGGAGACTCCATCCTTTGCAAACCAGGTGTATACAAACATACTTATAAAAGGCTGCAATCAGGCATGGCTTGCGATAGCACAGTCACCCTTACCTTAAGTATCGAAGACAAAGTAGAGACCAACATTGTGAAAGTCATTTGTTTCAATGAAACCTTCAAATTTGACAATGTAGTGTACGACTCCTCAGTAAAGGTGACCAAAACCTACGTTAGGCCGGGGCTTTGCGATTCCATCGTTTCACTTGACCTGACGGTGCGTCCTAAACTGCAGTCCGGATCGGAGACATTTGAAATCTGCGAAGGAAAAGGAATATCTTTTGATGGCGTCTACTACGACCGTCCGGGGATTTTTGATCACTTCAAAAAATACCCTGAAGGCTGCGACAGTGCGCTTGTCAAAGTTACAATCAAAGTGGTGGAGGTTGAGAACCCACCATTTGTATATGGATACCTTTGTAAAAATGATTTTTTTGAATACAACGGAAAAAAATATACTGCCCCTGGCAAATATACAGACACTACGTTCACGACACTGGGTTGTCCGAGTAAAATCACCACCATTTTCGTGAGTAAAGAAAAAGATATCAAGATTGACATTACCAAATCTATCGAAAGCTGTCCGGGAAAATGCGATGCCTCTGCCAAAGCGATTGTGACCAATCCGGCCAGTCCAATCACTTTCAAGTGGAGCAATGGCATGAGCACGCAAGAAATCAAGGGGCTTTGTGAAGGAAAGTACTCCGTGACAATTGTTGACAACGACGGCTGCTCAGGTACAGCAGAGGTCGTCATTGAGTCCAATCCGGCACAGTTTACCATCAGTGTGACGACCACAAACAGCTCATGCGATAAGGCATCTGATGGAACAGCCACCGTCACTTCTCCAATCGGCGCAGGGTACACCTATGAGTGGACCAATGGTCAGAAGGGTGCAACTGCAACCGGACTGAAACCTGGCTCATTCAGTGTAGTTGTTAAAGATGTAAACGGCTGCACAAACAAAAAAGAGGACATTGTCATTAGTCCAAATCCAAGTCCCGTAAAAATCGATATGCCCAGCAGAGACTCAATGGTCAACGGACAGGTGAAAACAATTGTCGTCAAGACCAGTCCTACAGGCGGGATGACCTTTGCATGGTCACCTTCCTCTACAGTAAAAGACAAGGGAAACAATACTTTTGAATTTTCTCCGTCATCGGACACCAAATACACAGTTACCGCAACCGATGCAAATGGCTGTACGGCCACTGCGATGATTTTCCTAAAAGTCAGTCAGGTGAAATTTCCCACCATTTTCTCTCCAAATGCACAGGACGGAAATGGACTTTTCCAGCCGACATTTATTCCGGATGGTGTAAAGGTTACCAACCTGCTCATTTTCGACAGATGGGGTACGCTGGTGTATTCTTACAAGGATCAAAAGACATGGTGGAACGGCAAGTTCAAAAACGACGGTGAGGAACTTGCATCTGATGTATACGCCTACTACCTGGAATATACCATTGATGGCAATGCATTACCGGGCCAAAAGGGCGATATCACCCTTATTAGGTAAAAAAATATGATCTATTTTAGAAAACCATTCAACATCCTGTACCTTTAGTAGATACAGGATGTTTTTTTTCAACTATGACCATGGGTAAAAATCCTTCTTCATCTGTTCATTTCGGCTCCATTGATTTTCTTCGTGCCGTTGCAGCGATTTCCGTCTGCATTTTTCACCTTGCTACAGGTTACCTGCACAGCGGAAATCCCGTATACAATATCTTCAAGGAGGGACACCTGGGAGTAGAAGTTTTCTTTGTCATCACAGGCTTCCTGGTTCCCATGTCTCTGGCCCGAAAAAACTACCTGCTGTCACTAAATACCTTCGGCAAGTACATGCTGGACAGGTTTCTGAGGCTTCATCCTGCATATATGGCGGCGGTTTTCATCTGCGTATTTCAGGAGTACATTGGGTCACTGATGCCCGGACTAGGCAGACCGTTCTGGGTTCAATTACAGGATATCATTTGGCATTTCCTCTATCTTCCGCCATTTGTCGGACGGCCTTGGCTGCTGATCCTATTCTGGACACTCATGATTCAGTTCCAGTTTTATATAATGTTTGGTCTTCTTTACCATCTTTTCATGAACGACAAAAAATGGATTAGATTACTCACAATCGGGTCTTTCATCGGAATCAACTATTTTCTCGATGACCTGAAATACAACAATTACCTGCTGTTTTACATGGTTATATTTATACCGGGCATTTTGATTTACCAGCGATCCCGGGGGTTTTGGACTGATATGGAGTTCCTGCTGCTGCTACTGGTTGATTGCTATGTTCTGTACGATCAACGATTTGATGAAATACTCCGTCCCGCAGCCGTATTGTTTGCTGGAATTTGCATTCAGTATCTCAACATCAATCATCCCATCTGGAAATGGCTGGGTAACATATCCTATTCTCTTTACCTGATACACCTACCGGTCGGATGGTCTTTTATGGGGATGGTCAGTCAGCATACCCAGGATGAGCGATTGCTGACGCTGGGACTTTTTGGAGCTGTGCTGCTCAGCATTGCAGCTGCGTATATTTTTTACTTGCTGGTTGAAAACCCATCACAAAAAATGGCCGGGAAAATCATGGCGAAGCTGGCACCGCTACGCTAATGCTTCTCTCCCAATCAGTATTTTTCCTTTCTATAGCAGATGCCAGACAGCAGACTTTTCAATTTTATTATGTGAGCGAAACTTTCTACCTTTGCAGCCTGCAAATTGAGAGAAAATTAATTAAATCGGATAAAGGTGGAATCCATTCAGAAACTGATAGTTATCATCAGGTCATACCTGGAAATACTGCTGAAGTACTGGCAGCCAATTGCGGCACGGATCCGGGAATTCACAGAACCGGTCCGGAAATTCACCCGTCCGGTAAAGGCGTTTATTTCACCCTACTTTGACCCTGTCAGAAAATGGTGGGCGGAGATATGCCTGAAACACCCATTATTCGGTCGCGTCGCAGGAACAGGTATGCTTGTTTTCAAAAACCTGATGATTTTTTTGTTTTGGCTGACGATTCTCACGAGAATCGGTCTATTCGGCAGGATGCCCTCAACCAGGGAAATCAGAAATGTGCAGACACAAAATGCCGCAGAAGTATACTCCCAGGATAGCGTTTTGCTGGGCAGGTATTACATCATCAACAGGACTACTACCAAGCTGGACAGTATTTCAGACAATGTGGTAAACGCACTGATTGCTACTGAAGACTCTCGTTTTTACAAGCATGGCGGGATCGACATGCGCGCCTATTTCCGTGTAATTGCCAAGACATTTTTACTGCAGGATGAGTCATCAGGTGGTGGAAGTACCATAACACAGCAGCTTGCCAAAAATCTTTATCCCCGGAAATCATATTGGTTTTTTTCCACCCTTATTAACAAAATTCAGGAGGCATTCATTGCCCTAAAACTGGAGCGTTGCTACAACAAGAAAGAAATTGTAAACCTTTACCTGAATACAGTGCCATTCAGTAACAACGTTTATGGAATAACCATGGGCGCCAAGCGTTTTTTCAATAAGAAAGCGGAAGACCTTACAGTTGATGAAGCGGCTACATTGATCGGAATGCTGAAGGCAACAACGCAGTATGACCCCCGCCGTAATGCGCAAAAGTCCAAGGAAAGAAGAAATACGGTGATGAAACTGATGGAAAAACAGGGATTCATCACTGAAAAAGAATACAACAAACTTAGTCCTGTAGACACCAAACTGGACTACCAGGAAGAAAGTTACAGCGACGGAATTGCAGCATATTTTCGCGAATACCTGCGCACGGAACTTCCTGAACTACTAAAAAAACCGGAGTTCAGGAAGAAAGAAAACGGCCAACCGTACAATATCTACAGTGATGGACTGCGGATCTACACAACCATAAACTCTAAAATGCAGCAGTTTGCCGAGGAGGCGGTTAAATTTCAGATGCCCAAGGTGCAGAGAAACTTCAGAGGTGATTGGAAATATGCGAATAAAAAGTCTATCCCGTGGGAGAATGATACGCTGGTGGAGGTCGTGATGAAAAACACCAAGCGATACAGTTTCTACCATGATAAGGGCAAAAGCGACGAAGAGATAAAAAAAATATTTCAGAATACGCAGACCGATTCAATGACCGTATTTGACTGGGAATCTGCCAATTATGAGAAAAAGGTCAAAATGACCCCATGGGATTCGCTGAAATACTATCTGCAGATTATCAATGCAGGATTTATTGCCATGGAGCCACGGAGTGGGGCGGTTAAAGCATGGGTTGGTGGCATTGACCACCGTTACTTCAAGTATGACCACATCAAGTCCAAACGGCAGGTGGGCTCCACTTTCAAACCGATTGTATATGCCTCAGCCATTCAGCGCGGCGTCTCTCCGTGCACGTTTTTCAACAATTATAAAAAACCATATTTCTTTCGGGGTGAGGAATGGAAACCCGGAAATGCGGATGAAACCTACGGCGGTTCCTACAGCATGAAAGGGGCATTGAAAAAATCACTCAATGTGGTCTCGGTTCAGCTGATATTGCAGAAAACGCCTGAATTAAAACCCGACACCTACGAACCGTTGACGGGTAACCTCCTGATCGAAAAACAGAAAACCGGAATCGATGAGACCATCGAGCTCGCCAAGAAAATGGGCATCACGAGCATGATCAAGGATGTACCATCTATTGCACTGGGAACTGTCGATGTTAGTCTTTTTGACATGATGAAGGTCTACGGGACTTTCGCCAACCGCGGGTTAAGGCCAAATCCTTACTTTATCGAAAAAATTACCCTCAGCGATGGCACGTTGATTTACGAAAATCAGCAACAATCAATGGAAAGGGTGCTGACAGACGACCAGGCAGACCTGATGATTGACCTGATGAAGTCAGTAGTCGAGGAAGGTACCGGCGGAGGAATGCACGCCTACGTTAATATATACAACAATCTGGCAGGTAAAACCGGAACGACTCAGGATCACGCCGATGCTTGGTTCATGTGCTACACGCCCAATCTTGTTTGTGGTGCCTGGGGCGGTGCTGATATGCCGAAAGTGCATTTTCGCTCGCTAGACTACGGGCAAGGCGCCTCGGTTGCACTACCCATTTGCGGAAAATTCCTTGAAAAGGTATTTGCCGACCCTAAACTACGCAAGCTTTCAAATGAAACATTTGTGGTGCCAAAACCGGAAATCCAAGAGATGCTGAATTGCGCTGCTTTCCTCAGTGACAGCAGCTACGTAGATAGTCTGGGCGTAAGGCATTATGTGCCGGGAAGTCCCCAGGATCCCGATGCAAAACAAAAAGAACTGGACGAAGAGCAAAAAGTTGAGGATGCCATACGTGAAGGAATCAACGACATCTGGAAAATTCCGGATACTGAACAGGGACTGGCTTACGAAGAAAGAAGAGCCCGCGGAATATTGAGACGGAAATACCTCAGCTGAACGACAAAGCCCGAAGATCCACCATGCGACCATTTGTTCTTTTTTCTGAATTTCACGGACTGATTGTGCTGGGCGGTCTTTTGTTGCTTGTACTGATCGACTGGTATTCCAGAAAAATGGCAACAGAAAAAACCTATCGCCGAGATGTAGGTATTTTCGGATGGACCATGGCAGCGATTTATCTCTTCCTGACCATTTTCAAAATCTCACAGCACGAGTGGTCTGTTCAGAGTAACCTTCCCTTCCACCTCTGCGATATCTCTGCCTGGACATTGGTCTATGCGCTTTCCACAAAAAACAAGACAGCCTTTGAACTTGGGTATTTCTGGGGAATGAGCGGCGCATTACTGGCATTTTGTCTTCCCACTGTCACCAACATTGACTGGTATCTCATCCCTTTTTTCGGTTGGCACATACTGTTGGCTGCTGCTCCGATTTACTATATTCAAACACAGAAAATTCATCCCACACACCGCGGCCTGTGGACATCGGTATTTCTGACAATGCTGGCCGCTTTGCTGATGATGCTCATCAACCGCGTGCTAGACAGCAATTATATGTTCGTAAGCAAGAAAATAGCGCCAATGGAACAGATTGGTTTTCCGGAGTATCCGCTGTATATTTTCGTATTGATACCTGTCATGATAATGCTTTTTTATGCCTTATGGATTCCATTTCCTTATCGCAGCAGAATCAACAATAAATAAGTTCGACCATCGTTATTGCACATATGAAACTTTTCCTCAGAGCAATACCCATTTTGCTGGTTTCCACACTGAGCCACATTGCCCGGGGACAAGTGTCCACAGAAATGGAAACCAGGCTTTCCTCTTTGGCATATACCATGGTCAAGGACAGTTTTCATCTCAATAGAATTGCCGCTGCAGATTCCTTTAAAATCCTGTTAGGTAGTTCTCTGAGGCAAAAAAGTGCTTTCTCCTATCCGTTTGAACTATTGGAGAATATCTCCATAAAAGCTCCGGCTGACAGTAGTTTCAGGATCTTCACCTGGCAGGTTGTGGATAAAAACGGCAATTCGAAATATTTCGGATTTATACAAACCAGAAATAAAATGCCCAAGGTATTTGAACTCACGGACAAATCGGAGGAGATGGAAGATCCGGAGTTTGATGTATTTACCCCAGAAAACTGGTATGGAGGCTTGTACTACAACATCAAGTCATTCAACGGCAAATTTGGAAGACAGTACCTGCTCTTTGGCTATAACCAGCGCCCGATTTACGAAAGAATAAAATTTGTGGATGTCCTGACGTATAAAAATGGGAATTTCACTTTTGGCGCGCCTGTTTTTGAACAAAAAGGGAGGGAAACCCGACAGCGTCTCATCTTGGCCTATGGTGCGGAAGGCAAAGCAAGGCTTAATTTTGATGAAGCATCCCAACAGATTATCTATGACCACTTGGTAGTCGTCAAACATGAATTGCTCGGTATGACACTTGTTCCGGATGGTGACTTCGAGGGATTTAAACTGGAAAAAGGTTTGTGGCGACACGTCAACGATGCTGTAAAAACCACACCTGTAGAGAATCCCGACCGACCATTTCCCGTGCTGGATAACCGCAGGGAGAAAAATCTCTTCGGCAAGAAAAAAGAATGAGCGGTTTCCCAATCCACACATAAAGCCCATGAATAAATTCATGAGTCCTCCATTAGCAGAAAATTCTTAATTGCCGGTCAGCACCTTAAGGCTTTTGGGGAGAAGGGTGAAAACCTGCGATCCGGAGACTGTAAATCCCTCACCATCTGTGTGAGCAAAAGAATCCTCGTGACAGATGATTTCAACTGTTTCTCCGGTGTAGCGGTCAGCGATACTGGTCTTGTGCATGGAATGATTCAGGAAGCGCCATAGTGAGAAGAAAATTCTCCAGATAGGGGCTTTGTGGAAAATAACAACCTCAAGTTTGCCATCATCTGGAACCGCTTTAGGAGCTATGATAAAGCCATACCCATACATTGGTGCGTTGGCAACCACAATTGTAAAGCAGGCCCTATCATTTAAGATTTCCTTGCCATCTATAATGACCGAGTAGCGGTTGAAACGAAAAGAGCCGGTTTCTCTGCATGCTGTTTTAAAGTAACCCCAGAAACCTCTCCTCTTTACATTTCGGTACAGGTATGCAATTTTTGCATCAAATCCAATACCGGAGAGATTGACAAAAGGCTGGCCGTTTATACTGCCGGTGTCCATAAGACGCACCTGTCCGTTGTTTAGAATTTTAATGGCACGCTCGACCTTTCTGCCGATTCCAAGGTACATAGCGTAGCCATTTCCTGAACCGGCTGGGATGATTCCCAGAATTACATCGCTGCCGATGAGCCCTTCCGAAACCTCATTTACAGAGCCATCTCCGCCAACGGCAACTACCATGAAGTAGCCTTTTACAACAGCTTCACGAGCAATCTCTGTGCCGTGATTGGGGTGATTGGTGTACACAATCTCGTACGCATACTGTTCCTTGTCTATCAGCCCATGAATTTTATCTTCGATAACGGTTTTTTTACTGATTCCGGATACAGGATTGAGTATGAATACGACTTTGCGTTTGTTATGCTGAGGAATATTTTGCATTAAATGGTTTTAGATCAGATACAAATACCTGTTATATTTTCCCTGAAAATCTCTACGATAGACATCGTTATCCGTAATCCGGTTTAGTCCATGGATTGACACAATTCAATCAGCACACCATTGGTCCCCTTTGGGTGAAGAAAACAGACCAGCTTATTGTCAGCCCCTTTTTTGGGATGCTCATTGATCAGGGTGAATCCTGCTTTTTGCAACCTATCCATTTCAGCCGAAATATCCGCAACATCGAATGCAATGTGATGAATTCCTTCTCCTTTTTTTTCCAGAAAACGGGCTATCGGGCTATCCTCACGCAAAGCCTGCAGCAATTCAACCTTGTTTTCACCGACTTTGAAAAAAGAGGTCAGCACACCTTCAGATACAACTTCTTCCATTTTGTAGGGTTCTGCTCCCAGTAGACGGCTGAATAAATCATTACTATCTTTGATGTTTTTGACCGCTATTCCGATATGTTCAATTTTAAGCATCCTATTCCGAATATTGATGAATGAGAGTACATTTTTTGGGAGCCTAAGAGCCTAAAAAATGGGTTAAAGAAAAGAGCACACAAAATTCGCTGAAATAGCGGATATTTACTAAAATTCACATAAAAATAACACATAAATTATTGGATATAGAGTTTGCAGCGTAATTTTGACCCGAATTCTAACCCCTCTTTTTTTCTCCCTTTAAGACTCTTTCGATTACTCACTTACGGCAAAATTTTCAACACTCATAATACATCATTTTCACATCAATATTTAAAAAAAACCAAATGAAAAGTATTACCAGATTGCTTATGTTGCTCGGGCTATCCCTCAGCTTTTCGGGCGCATTTGCACAAAGTTACACCACCGCATTCACCTCCAATGGAGGGAATCCCGGCGGCTTCACTTTTAACGAAGGGACTGCTGCTACCAGTCAGAGTTTTGTTGCCCTGACCGCGACCAGCGGATCGCAGACTGTCAATTCCTGGTCGGCAAGCAACAGTATCGGCTTCCCATTCCAGTTTTTTGGACAGCCGGTAACCGACTACAAAGTCAGTCTGAACGGCTTGCTGACGTTTAACACTAGCGTAACAGGAACGCCGCCCAACAACAACGGCAATCTACCGGATGCTACGCTTCCGGACAGGACCATTTGCGTCATGTGGGATGCATTTAGCGGTGCACCGCCTCTTGGCACCAATGACTACATCGCTGCAAGGACGTTTGGCACTGCTCCAAACCGTCAGCACTGGGTTTGGTGGTACTCTTTTGAATACGGAAATCCTGCTGTAAGTTTTCATCACATGGCTGCAGTGCTAGAGGAAACCACGAATAAAATTTATATAGTAGACCTGGGAAGTACAACCAGTACCGCAGCTTTCTTGAGTACGACTGTCGGAGTACAACTTAACAGTACAACCGCAGTGCAGTTTGGTTCCAACAATATACCACAACAGGGCAACGGAACAACGTCCAATGCTGACAATGATTTCTGGACTTTCACGCCTGCAATTTCGGGCTGTACACAAGCCCCTTCATCCGTGGTAGTAGGATATTCTCCTAATTCGGTTTGTCCAGGTTCAACTGCCCTGCTTACCGGAGCGGTAACTCCTTCGGAAAACGGACAAGTTTACCAATGGGAATCCTCAACAGACGATGTAATCTATACTCCCATCTCAGGTGCAACTGCCACCACATATACAGCGACCATTACCTCGACACTTTACTACAGGATGACTGCCGCCTGCGGAACTGGAACGCCAACCATTTCAAGTGGTGTCCCGATCTCACCGCTCGCTACAACACTACCCTATTCACAAGCTTTTACCAACGGCACACCTACATCCGATTGCTGGACGCTTGCGAAAGGTCTCATCAACAACCCGACGAACCTGACCTATACAGGAACTACTTGGACGACAGATGGTTGGCTTAATAGTGGCACAACCGGTGCTGTCAGATTAAATATTCTTGGCGCAAACCTTAATCAATGGCTTTTGAGTCCGTCGTTCAACCTAACAGGTGCTTCCAAACAGGCAGAATTTGACCTGGCATTGACTGGCGCCGGAGTCACCACGGCAGGTGCTCTTGGGGTAGATGATACTGTTAGAGTGGTGATTTCTACTGACAACGGATTAACATGGTCGAAATCCAATACCCTTGCGTCATGGGACAGTAATTCCTCTCCTGCGTTAAGCGGATCCGGCGCAAGAATCATTCTGAATCTTACTGCATATGCAGGAATGAACATCAAAATTGGATTTTACGGAGAGTCATCCGTCGCAAATGCCAGCAATGACCTGTTTATTGATAATTTTGTTATTCAGGACATTCCGCTTTGTGCCGCCCCCACGTTATTACAGGCTACAGCCGGAACCAACAGCGACAAGGCAACACTATCATGGACCAACGCAGTTGTAGCACCAAATAGTTATGACTATCTTGTCGTGGCAGCTGGTGCCGGCCCTGCAGGAACTGCCGTAGACATGGGCAATACCGCTCATCCCAACAACAATATAGTAACTGCAAGCGTATTGTCTCCAAGTACGTCCTATGACGCTTTCATCCGCGCAGTTTGCTCAGGTGGCAACAGCCCATGGGTTGGCCCGGTAACCTTCAAGACAGAATGCGTAAGCTCTACAGGTTTCTCTCAGAATTTTGACCCACCAAATGCCATCAGCGGTACGGGAGGAACCATTCCGGCATGCTGGAACAGAATAACGGGAGGTGGCTCTTCCTATGTTCAGGGCAGTAATGCTGCGCCATGGTCAGGAACACAACGCTACATATTCATTGCCAGCACCGGACAGACGCCAATGGCCATATCTCCGGTAGTATCCAATTTGAACGATCCGACTTTCCGCCTTCGTTTCCGCACAGCAGTTTCGGCGGCTGGGGTCGGCAAAACCATACAGGTAGGATACATGACAAATCCTGCTGATGCTGCTTCGTTCACGTTGGTTTCAACCGTCACAGTAAACAACACTGCTCCTGATGCAACCTGGACAATAGTCAACATGCCTTCCAGCGCGCCGGCAGTGGGCTACATCGCATGGCGTCACCCCGGTACAGCCTCGTACAATCTGTATTTTGACGATGTCTTTTGGGAAACTATCCCGGCATGCGGAGAAGTGACCAATTTGACCACTTCTAATGTGAGTGCCAACGCGTTTGACATCTCCTGGAATGCCCCTGCGGCAGGAACTCCGGTGGCATATAATTATGAGATCAGAACCAGCGGTGCTGCCGGTTCAGGCCCTACAGGACTTGAAACATCAGGAACCGAGGTCACAACCTCGAAGAGCATATCTGGGGTAACTGCAGGTAGAAGGTATGCTGTTTATGTTCAGACAGATTGCGGCAGCAGCACAACTTCTGCATGGTTTGGGCCAATATTTGTCATTACACCTTCTGGAAATGATGAATGTGCCAATGCCATTTCTCTGAATGTAAACCCGGATCTGTCTTACACCAACTTCAGCGTGGCATCTACAGCAGGAGCAACGCTTTCTCCGGGAAACATTTGTAATCCCGCTGCTACTATCAACCCGAATAACGATGACGTGTGGTTCAGTTTTGTAGCAACTGATGCAGCACATGAGATCAAGTTTTTCAGTCCTAACCTTGGTTCACCATATTCATTGGATATGGTTACAGCAGTATATTCAGGAACATGTGCTGCGCTTACCCAGATTGACTGTCAGGATCCCGAAATATTTACCGTGACCGGCTTAACCCCTGGTCAGACCTATTACCTCAGAACTTTCACAAAAAGTGTAACCACAACTACCATTGCTACTCAGAATCTTGGTATTGGAACTCCTCCTGCAATGACTTACAGCAGCACATTGGCAACAAACAATGTTGTGACGGATGTGAATGCAGGGGCCAGCAACGCACAGATATTAAAGATTGAGGTAAATGTGAACGGCGCCAACGCTCCGCTGAACGTATCTAAATTTTACTTTAACACCAACGGAACCAGCAGTTCTTCCGACATCAGTACTGCCAAACTGTACTTCACGGGAACGAGCAATGCATTTTCGACCACTACACAGTTTGGCCCAACAGTCACAGCTCCGGGTAGCAATTTTGCTTTCAACGGAACTCAACAGCTCTCGGGAGGTGCAAGCATTTCTACCAATTATTTCTGGTTGGTCTATGATGTGGCCTGTGCTTCTGTAGTCGGAAACATCCTGGATGCCGAGCTGGATTCCATTACCATTTCAGGTGTGACAAACATTACGGCGCTCGCTCCTGTAGGTTCAAGAACCATTTCAGGTAACAGCTCATATGATACAAAAGCAAACGGCAATTGGAATGATCAGGCTACATGGTCTTGCGGTATTCCTCCTGCTGGAACAACAGCTCAAATCAATATCAACCATGATGTTTCCGTAAATGTCAACGTAGACATCAATGCAAACGTCAACATAGCTTCAGGTAAAAAACTATCTATCAGTTCAAACAATCTGAAAACAGGCCCGGCAGGTGGAGGCAATAAAACGCTGACAGTAAATGGCATTTTGGAAATCATGTCCGGTACACTGTCAGTTAATGGGAACGTCAATTTTGCAACGGGCAGCACGTTGAATATGAGTGGTGGAAACTTGACCATTGACCCCAACGACGGTACAGCTGCAGGTAGTGCAGCAGCAGGTGTAACCTCATTGAATATCGCCACCAATAATTTCAATATGACAGGTGGAAAAATTACCATCGTTGACCCGAATTATAATTCTACCGGAAGTGCTCTGGTTTACTCGGGTATCGCGCATGTCAACCTGACCGGCGGAACCATCGCACTTGGAGATGGAGTTTCAACAACCGACGGTGGAAGCATTGGTTTCAATGTGACTACCTACACGGCATCAACAGCCAGACTTGCCCTTTATAATTTTGAAATGAATGGGATGACTGGTGTAAACCGTTTTGGTGCAAACAGCACCGGAATGGCAATTCTTAATGATTTCAATATTCTCTCAGGCGAATTCCGTTCTACTTCAGGTTTCAATGTAGCAGGAAACTGGTTGAACAACGGCAAATTCAGCAGCAACAACACCGTATTTCTAACGACATATGCTAGTGCAACATCCAGCGCATCAAATAAACCGCAACTAATCAGCGGTACAGGTATTTTTGACGGACTTTCAGCGCTACCATCCAACTTCTTTAATCTGAACATCAATAATGTTAATCCTGCAGGAGTGACGTTCGCAAACGACATCACGGTGTCCGGCACACTGACACTGGCGCAGGGACCTGTCACCATCGGTACCATGACAGTGGGAACTTCAGTTGCTGTGCCAGGTGCCATCACTGCCTCTGGCGTGGGACGTGTAAATGGCAACCTGAAGAAATGGTTTGGTACAACGACAGGTTCTACAGCACTTAAAGTGGGTACTCTCAGCGCAGACAGAACGGCTACAGTCAATTTTACATCTGCATTGCTTACAGGAGGAACACTTAACGCCAAATTCAACAGCGGACAGCCTGGCAAACCCGGCATTCCAATGACCCAGGGAACAATCAACATAGAGGATATCTCGCCAACCGGCTACTGGACAGTAACAGCAGACAACGGACTAACCTTTGGAACGGCGAGCGCCTATACCATGACGGTGAATGCTGCTGGTTTTACAGAAACCAATGGTACCACGCCAATCAGTTCACTTGCAAATGTGCGCTTAATCAAGCGTGCAGATGCCGTGAGCAGCTGGGATCCGATAGGATCAACAACCAATCCTGGAACTGCCTCGGCACCAACTGGAGCTACACTTGGCAGTATCTCTGCCGGTGGACTTAAGTCCTTCTCTGAATTTGCTGTGGGAGGAAACCAGGCTGGTCTTGGTATCAATTTGACCCTGAAAGCCAAGGTATTTCTTGAAAGCGTTGACCCGGGTACAAGACTGATGAATGACTACCTCAGAACAGTGTACAATTTCCCTACATTAGATCCATATTCGACTAGTCCTTACAACACTGTTTTCGTTCATGTGAACAGCGGACCGGTAGCAACTACAACTTCAGCAGTTTTATCTGTTAGCGGCAATGATGCTATAGTGGACTGGGTATTTCTGGAACTCAGATCTGGCACCTCTGGTGCAACTTCTGTAGTGCAGACCAGGGCTGCACTTCTGCAAAGAGATGGTGATATCGTTGGCATGGACGGAATATCTCCAGTCAGCTTTAGTGGCACACCTGCCAGCTATTTCGTAGCAGTCAGACACCGAAACCACTTGGGCTTCCGGACAAGTGACTTGGTTCCGCTAAGTACATCTGCAACCATTCTGAACTTTACGGATAATTCAGTGCCTTTGTACGGTACATTTCCGGTAAATACTGTCGGAGCAACAACTCCGTATGCTGTTATGATCAGTGGAGATGCCAATGAGGATGGTTCGGTAGATGCTGTGGATTCCATCATTTGGGAAACCAACAACGGATTGTTTGATGACTATCACTACACCTCAGATTACAATCTGGATGGATCGGTTGACTCAGTTGACAGCATCAATTGGGAAACCAACAACGGAAAATACGAGGATCTGAATTAACAGTTTTTTGAAATGAAAAATCCCCTACGATGTACTTTGCAGGGGATTTTTCATTTCCAGATTAAAAGAGCAACTTTTCTTGGCCGAGAAAAATTCTAAATGGAATAACTTTTCCGCTTCTTTTTAGGCAGCTCTTTTGCCGGCTGAGGCTGTTGGAAGCGAAAAGGAAACATGCTTCCGAAAGGATCCATCTGTTGAATTTGCTCTTCCTCTTCTCCCCCTCCGTCAATCTCCTCGACTACTGTAATATCGAGTTCTTCTGTCTTCACTTCCTTACCATTCACTTTTACACTTGCGGGCTTGACCCGAAACGCACCAACTTCTTTTGGCTTGAGGTAAAAAACATAGGAAATGCTCTGGGTAACATCACCGTTGACAATGCTCATGGAGGAGTTGGTACTTGGCCCTCCGACCAGTTCAAAATCTTCAAAATCGGGTGCCTTGAAATTTCCACCCTGCGCATTTTCAAGCTTGAATTCGACTTTGAATTTGCTGTTCAACGCTACTGTTGATCTGCTGACAGTAGCAGTAAATTTTACTTCCTGTGCCAGTACGCCGGTACTGAAAAACAGAGCCACAAAAAAAATCAACTGTTTCATTTGAATCTATTTTTTAGTCCTTGTTAAAGTACAAAAATAAAAGAAATCTCAATACTCCAAACGCTAAAACGTGCTATTTGCTTTTTTTTAAGAGCGTTTTAACGGAATTTTAAAATTCTATTGTGAAGCGCTTTTTTCCGTTCCACCGGACTACTTTCTGCCGAAATCGGCTGGGTTTTCACCCCAGGATTTTGTCTGCCATTTGAGAATGGGATTTTCAAAATGGTTGCTCTTCAGCCACTGCTCCCCTCGTTCTATCATTTCAAATACCGGAGCGTTCCTTTTGGTCTTTTCCAGCTTGGTCCTGCAATGTTTGGCCCTTACCCACATGATGGCATTATCGGAATCAGAGTAAATGGGCATGGTGGGAAGATTGTTTTTTTTAAGGTAGGCCAGTCCATGAACAATGGCGAGAAATTCGCCAATATTGTTGGTTGCATCGGGAAACGGGCCCTGGTGAAATATCTGTTCACCCGTGGCCATATTAATCCCCCGGTATTCCATAGCACCCGGATTACCGCTACAGGCAGCGTCCACGCAGATGCTCGCCTTGATGATGCCTGAACGCGTAACGGGATTGCCTGCGGAAACACTTTTTTTGGCAGTTGTTCTAAAAATTTCCGAAGGCCCTTTCTGAAAAGCATCTTTGGCCTCAGACTCGCTTTCAAACGATTTGTACCTGGCAGATTCAAATCCGTCCACTTGCCGCTTACAGGCTTCCCACGAAGAAAAAATACCTTTTTCCCTACCGTTCCAAACCACGTAAAATTTTGATTTTTTGGCCATTGCAATGCTTAATAAACGTTAAAATTATGCTTTTCCTCGGTATATCGGCCTTCAGATGGAAAGCACTAGTTTGCCAAACTGTTTTCCCTCATCCATTTTGCGCATCGCTGCATTGACATCCTTCAATGCAAATACTTCATCTACAACAGGCTTTATTCCGTGTTTCTCCACAAATGTGAGCATATCTGCAAATTCTTTCGGGTTACCCATCGTACTGCCGATGATGGAAATCTGTTTCCAGAAAACAACTGCGGGTTTGACCCCCTGGATATTGCCCAATGTGGTTGCTCCGTAAAAAACGACCCTTCCGGCAGGGAGTGTCAGGATATTTACGAGATCGGCAAACCCGTCTCCAACAGCAGAATCGATGATAACATCAAAACCACCCGATAATTCGAGCAATTTTTTCGCCCAGTCTGACGACCTATAATTGATTCCGCCCCTTGCGCCCATAGCCTTCGCCCGCTCTATTTTTTCTTCAGAACCTGAAGTCACCCATACCTCACACCCTGCTGCAACTGCAAACTGCATGGCCATCAGCGCAACACCACCTCCGACCCCGGTAACCAGCACCCGCTGCCCCGCCGTGGCCTCTCCTTTGCTGAAAAGTGCGCGATAGGCCGTAAGCCCCGCAAGCGGAAATGCGGCCCCCTCGGTGAAATTCAGATGAGCAGGCATATCGAATACACTTTCCGAAGGCACCTTTACGAACTCTGCAAATGTACCATCAGCAGGCAGACCGAGGATGTGGTAAGACTTCCCCTGCACCCGCGGATCAACACCCCAGTTGATGGAGGGGTTGATGACTACACGTCGACCATCCTCACTGATACCGGAGCCGTCAGATCCCAAAATGATGGGATACTTTATTCCGGCATACAGTCCCTTCAGAATCCACACATCCCGGTGGTTGAGGGCCGCTGCCTTTACATTGATGAGTACCTCACCCGCTTCCGGTATCGGCCTGTCTACTTCTTCAAACACCAAAGGCTGGTCTTTTGCCAGCAATACCATCGCTTTCATATTTCTTTAGATTTCTTATAAAAAAGGATTTAGTCGCTCTAAGAAATAAAATTTCCCTTTTACGACGGATCCACATCGATGACCACATCAACCGTTGACATTCCGGGATGTTTTTTCAGTGCAACAACGGAATGAAGCAACAGGTTTTTGACCAATTGCAGTTTCTGGCGGTCCTTTTCAATTTTGATCATGACGTCCATTAAAAAATAACTTCTCAGACGTGCCACCGGTGGCAGCACCGGACCAAACACTCGCTTTCCGAGGTGTTTTTTCAGCATATCTGCAAAAATGCGCGATGCATCGTTGACCACCTCCGGCTTTCTGTGCCTGATCTGAACCTGAATCAGCCAGACAAACGGGGGATACTGAAAATCCTTCCGCTCCTGCAATTCCCTTTTGAAGAAACCGGAATAATCACCCTTTTCCACATCTTTCAAAACAGGATGCTCCGGATTTGAGGTCTGCACAATGACTTGTCCCCGTTTGTGCTTTCTGCCTGCACGGCCTGCCACTTGCATGAGCAACTGAAATGCCCGCTCTCCGGCGCGGAAATCGGGAAAATAGAGCAGCGAATCAGCATTGACAACCCCCACAAGTGAGACGTTGTCGAAATCGAGCCCTTTAGTGACCATCTGCGTGCCCACCAGTACATCCAATCTGCGCTCTTCAAAATCGTTTATTATACGCGAATGTGCCGTACGGGTCTTGACCACATCCGTATCCATCCGCCCTATCTGTGCATCGGGTAACAATATTTTCAGCTCATCTTCAACTTTTTCTGTGCCCATACCCCTGATGTTGAGCTTTGACGAGCCGCAGGACGGACAGGAGCGCGTTATTTCACGAGTATGTCCGCAATAGTGACAGCGCAATCGCTCCGCACCCCTATGATAGGTAAGACTTACATCACAATTCACGCAGTCGGCCTTCCATGCACAATCATCACACTGCAGGTAAGGTGCATAGCCTCTCCTGTTCTGAAAAACAATACTCTGCTCTCCCAGCTGACAGGCATTCCTGAGGGCTTCAATGAGATTGGCGGTAAAATCTGTTTTGCGCTTTGACCGGCTGTCCTTAAGTGTATTGGCGAAAACAATCTGCGGCAATTGAAGGCCACTGAAGCGTTCCGACATGGCTACGAGGCCAAATTTTCCGGATTTTGCATTGTAATAAGACTCTAGCGACGGTGTAGCGGTACCCAATAGTACTTTGGCCCCCTGTATCATAGCCAACACAGTTGCAGCATCCCTTGCATTGTACCTCGGTGCAGGATCTGTCTGCTTGAATGAAGCATCGTGCTCTTCATCAACTATTATCAGCCCAAGTTTTCCGAAAGGTAAAAATAATCCGCTGCGTGCCGCAAGAACAAGGGGTTTGCCCTGCATGACCTTATGCCATAGTTCGACGCGTTCTGCGTCGCCGCACTTGGAGTGGTAGACAATGATGTCGTCGCCGAAAACCTGTTGCAACCGGGTGGTAATCTGCGTGGTGAGTGCTATTTCAGGCAACAGATACAACACCTGCTCTCCCCTGTCAATGGCTTGCCTGATGAGTTCCGTGTATACCCTGGTTTTACCACTTCCGGTTACACCATGCAGCAAAACCACATTTTTTGTATCAAAAGCCGCTCGGATTTCCTGTAGTACCCTTTCCTGCTGCACGCTTAATTCAGGCGATTCCTGCGTCTCCTCCCCATAGTTTCCAAGTCTGCTCACATCCTGTTTGAATACTTCCAGTATGCCCTTTTTTTCCAGCGCCCTCAGCACTGAAATATCAACCCTTGCTTTTTCGTAAATTTCCTGTGCTAGTACTAGTTGAGCTGTCTTGTGCAATTGCAAAAAAGCCATCAGGGCTTCCATCTGCCGTGAAGACTGCTTTTCTATCTTGCTGAATGCTTCTGAAAGCAATGCCTCATCACTTAGGTATGGCTCCTTCAGTCTAACAGCATGAACAGTGCGCGGTTTGTATTTGGTTTTGAGTTCCTCCTTGATGACAACCACCTGTTTTTCAATCATGGCATTGATGACCGGACGGATGGTCTTCATCTGTAGTATCTGGCAGACCTGGTCAATGGTGAGTTCGGGCTGGATGGACAATGCTTCGTAAATGAGATATTCCCTATCAGTTAGCTGCTCGGCATCGTCGTCAAAAAGCGGATGCAGCATAATACTCGTCTCACTGTCCAGCCGCAGTCCGCCAGGCAGTGCGGCATGCATAACTTCCCCGGTGGTACAGCAGTAGTACTCTGCCATCCACTGCCAGAAATTCAACTGTGCGGGCGTGATGATGGGCTCTTTGTCGATGACAGAAATGATGTCCTTTGCCTCTGAATCGTCGGGGTTTTCCAGATGTACATCGGTCACCACAGCAGAATAGATTTTGTACCTACCAAACTGTACTTCTACCCGTACACCAAATGAAACAGCTTCCGCCAGTTCTGGCGGAACGCGATAGGTAAAGGTTTTCGGCAATGGCAAGGGAAGCAGAACGCTCACAAAAACATCCGCCCCGGAAATATGCTGTTCTTTTTTCAAGGGGAAACATTCCGCATTTTGTCCCACGGACTTGTTGTTACAAAAAACGATATTTTTATTTAAACCGCCAATTAATGGGACACAAAAAAGGCATCCTTTTCCGTTGTAGAAAAGGATGCCTTCGGTGATGTATTCAGAAAGAACTGCTTTACATTTTTACAATTTTAATGGTATGCAACTGGCGTCCGGCTGTACCTATCTGCAGCATATAGACACCTGGTGATACGGCGCTGTTCAGATTGATTTCCTCTTTTTGCTTTCCTTCCGCGCGCACTTGTTCGTTGACTACAGACTGGACTTTTCTGCCCTGCAGGTCCGTCAGGTCTATGGATACAGGCATACTCTCCGGCAGGTCATAAGTAATTATCGCCTTGTCTGCAACCGGATTAGGAAATACAACTGCCTGTCCTACGGCATCTTGTTCTTCTGAAACTGAAACTGAATTCAGCAAAAGTTTTGATATATGAGATTCATAGACATCTGCGCTATTGGTTACATCACCGCCTACAAAAATCTTTCCCACGGGAGAAATAAAGGCAGATAAAACGATTGTCTGTAGATCATCAATTTTCATGCGCTGGTTCCCCTTGTTGCCAAATTTACTGACCGCAACACCATCCTTGTCAAAAAGGTAAAACGACATCTCCAGCATATCACTATTGTCCACATCAGTGTTGGTTACGAGAATCTGATTACCCGGCAATTCCATTGCACTCAGACCATACAACTCGCCCTGCCACAGGTCATCAAATTCAAGGTATCCATCTGTACCGAATGTACTGACCGTCTGTCCGTTTTTATCCATTTTGGTCACAAAATCGGCCAAATAGAAACTGTCCAGATTAATAGAGTAGCCGTCTATAAGAAAACCTCCATCTTTGAGCGGATGAAGATTGGTAGGGAAAACAAGCGCCCCTGAACTGAGGCCCGCACCAAAAACAGCTGCCGGCTCTCCAAAAGACTTGTCTTGGATACCATTTGCATTAACCTTGCAAAGTACGGGAACAAAGGTCTGCTGGGCCAGATCTATCGCATTTCCGGTACAGACATAAGTCTGCCCGACCTTATCCATTCGAACATATCCGGCAAAACTTTTTTCAAATTCCTGATAGCCTGCGCTTCCAAAAGTGGGATCAGAAACACCCAGCTGTGTGTACCTTCCAAACCAGTTGGTTGTTTCCAGCGTTGTGGTATCAATACTGGAAGATAAAGCCAAAACCTTCGCATCGGCAAGAATATCAAAATCCCTGATTACTCCCTTTGAGCCCGTCAACAGACCCCCATTTCCAAAATCAGTAACGATTTTCCCCTTGGAGGTAAAGCAAATAACGGCAGTAGTATCAGCATTGTGAACATCAGAATTGCCCAGCAAAACCAGATAGCTCTTGTCAACTGCCTGGCGGATTCTTATGATGTTCCTAAAAGGATAATCTACACTGCTCAACCTCAAAACACCATTGCTGGCAAATGTTCCGTCAAGGTCTCCGTTGGATTTATTTTTCGAGAAAAAAAGACCACTTTCATCGTTGTCGTAGTCGTAGTAAAAACCCGCGTTCAGCATTTCTTCGGTAGATGGATCCTGAAACAACTTAAGGGTTGTGTAATCAAATCTGGCATCCCGCAGATAAATGGTTCCATTATCGCCAAAAGAGGCATCCCTTTTTATGCTTTGAGCATTCAGTGAAAAGAAGGAAAGGAAAACAAATAATACAGCAGCGGTGTAAAAAATCTTGTTCATAGTTGATCGATAAGAAATGAATAAAGAACAAAGAAACGCTTTTCCAACTGGAATCAATAATCCACAGTCTCGCTCCGCTAATATTTTAACTGAATTCACTGTTTTTTTAACACTATTTATCTTGGATGTGGGCCAAATAAAAAAAACCGCAATGTCCCGTCAGGGAAGCATTGCGGCCGAAAGAAAGTAATGTTAATATAAATTTTATCGCACGATAAACCTCTGAACCTGTCCCTCCAGCTTGATAAAGTAAATGCCTGTACCAAGATGCTGAACATCTGTATGATCGGTATCAAATCCGGAGCGCAGCAAATTCCCTGAAATATCGAATATTCCGAATGAAAGCACTTCCCTGCCAAAATATAGGGTGCCATTGCTTACCGGATTTGGGTACACAGCAGGCGATTTCAGTGCCGCCTCAATTTCTTTCGCAGCTACAATCAGGTTTCCTATGGTCGGATTCTCCTTGAAAGCCGCCCCGCTCAAGGCAGGTGAGTTGCTGACCGGACGGAAGTCAGGACTCGTAGTGTAGGCACTCGGATTGAGCAATAATGTACCCGCCGTAAACGGTACAGGATTGATATTGTTGGCCAATAGACCCGCAGATCTTATCCAGCCGTTGATTGCAGCAAGCTTGTCTGCTGAGCCTTTTGCGCGAGCTACTTCCACCAGACCATTGGCTGTTGTATCCGTGGTTGATGTGTAGGCTGCAGCCGTGTTTACAATCAGATTATTGGCAAAAGAGACCTGTTTACTCTTTACATCTACTGCAGAATTTGGCTTCACCAGATTCAATGCAGCAGGATGATTGGTGTTCCGCACGCAACTGTCACCATCAATCATTACAAAGTTGCGGTAACCCATGAAAATGCTGTTCACGATGCGCTGCGAGGAATTTCTTCTGATGCGCGCTCCCCTTCTGAAAGCCGACTGTGCAGTTTTTGGAAGCGCTGCATAGGTTCCACCTACAGGTACCGGACCAACCATTGTGAAATTGGAAAAAATACAATTGGTATACGGACGAACATTGGCTGTTCCCGTAGCCTCATTGTCGCTCTCGAATCCTTCAGATGTAGAAGCACCCGATGGCAATGAATAGGTAAGGTCAAAATATGAGGTATCGCGCACAGCAAGTCCAAACTGACTCAAACCGGAATAGCCGTTGTCTGTGTCAAAATCGTCATCGGTGCCTTTCCAGGCAATTAGATTGGAAGAATTTACCGTTCCTCCAAACCACTCGAATGAGTCGTCATTGGAGAAAGATACCTGTATATTTCTTAGGGTAGTGGCTCTGCCCACTGCACCCAGCGTCAGACCATTGATTTCCTTGTTGGTCTCAAATGCCAGTCCACCGAATTCTATTCTTGTGTAAGTGACCGAACCGGAATTGTCCTCGGGGTCTGTACCACCGAACTTTGCCAGTCCATTATCAAAGGAAACATTGTTAAATCCCTCCATCTGCACATTGTTGTTATCGGTGCCGTTCAGCAAATTGTGAAGAGATTTTCCGGCCAGAACGATACCACCCCAATCACCTCTTTCGCGGCTTCCAGCCGCCTTGACTGAAGTAATTACTACCGGCTTTGCCGCAGTTCCATTGCATTCAATTTTGCCACCGCGTTCAACGATGATTGAAGCATAGTTTTTCGGATTGGAGTTGATGTTGGCAGCGCATCTGATGACGGTTCCTGCGGGAACAACCAACTTTCCACCGCTGCGCACTACAATCAGCCCCTTCAGCAAGTAAGTTTTTCCTGCATCAAGGGTCAGTGTTGAAGTGATGTTCAGCTCGCCCGGAACCGATAGTGTACTCAGCATTCCATTCAATGTGGTCGTGTCATTCGGACTCGGATACACAGTGTTTTTCGGATCAAAATTGCTCCATCCCTTTGTCCAGTCATCCACTTCTTCAGCACCCAATGCGCCTACATAGGTTGTGGGAGTGAATTTAAAATTCGACTGGGCAGTCAGAAAATTTGCACAAAAAGCGCACAGAAATGGGAAAAGAAGTACAGTTTTTTTCATTTTAAGTGTTTTTTTATTTTTTAAAAGAGATTCGAAGTCAGCTGCTTTAAAAATTTTCGTTAACCTGAAATCCGGACAAAGCGCTCGCAAGCGGCTGTTTGATACAAATTCCCCGCTGACTACGATTTCTTTCGCTACCCTTTTACCCTGATTGCTTTTGCGGAGCAATATCAGAAAGTGTAGCCCAGACTCAGATTCGTTGTAAATCCTGTGTTCATCTTAAACATTACCCTGTCTTCAGAAGAAGGTCCCTCATTGTACCTTCCATCGTGGTTGACATCCTGATAAAACAGGAAATTATTGCGCAGGATATCTCCCAGCGTAAATTTGAAATTGAACTTTTTGTATGTTTTGGCAATCTGCACATCCAGTACAGAGCGTGGTGCTTCATAGATATCCTGACGGGTATCGCCGAATTTCGGATCTACGCCAACGTATGCTATCCTGCGGCCAATTTTGTTGAAAACGGCAGAGGCAGACCAGCCTTTCTCCAAATTATCATACTGCAATCCTGCATTGAAAACATAAGGCGACTGACCCTGAAGCGGACGATTCTGCAATGCCTGTGTACCGGCATCAAACTGCAGTCCGGAACGAATCAGCGAGAAATTGGAGAACACAGATAGATCGTTCCAGATCTTTGCCGGTGCGACAAAATTCAATTTCTTCTTCATTTCTATCTCCAAGCCGTAAACCTTTGCCGCTTTTTCATTTTTTAGGGTAAAAGTGGTAAAGGGCTGTGTAATGTCAATACCGTATTCAATTGGGTTGGTGATGGATTTATAGAAAAGTCCGGCTGACAACAACTCTCCTCCCGTCGGGAAAAACTCATAGCGTAGGTCAAAGTTGTTCAGGCTCGCAATTTTCAGGTTGCTGTTGCCTTTGATTTCAACATTTTTGTCAAAAACATAGAAAGCAAATGGCGCGAGTTCGCGAAACTCGGGGCGATTAAGTGACGCAAAGTAATCGGCGCGAAGATTGGAACGCTCGTTCAGATAGTAGCAGAGATTGACAGAGGGCAGCCAGTTGCTTTGCTTAATACCCGCAATTCTGGTATCAAATTTCTGGTTGTCCACACTCAAGTCTGACTGCTCAACCCTCATTCCGATGACCGAGCGAAGCGCCGAACCATAGGTTTGGTCAAGGGAAACGAAGTAGGCGTTCATCATGGATTTTCCCTGATAATAACCAAGGTCATTAGAGGTTTTTTCTACCAGGTACAACTTGTTTGCCACTATGTTGTCGGCTCCAAGGTCCTTTGCAGGGTTCAGTGTTGCATTGCTGAGTGCCCCATTGTACACAAAACTGCGTCCCGAAAAAGTACGACTCCTGTCCTGCACAAAATAACCAAGTTTCAACTCTGATTTGACCCTGGCCGTGTTCATCTGTCTGGAAACCTCAACATTTGCACCACTGAGGCGCTCATTTAGGTTAGAGAAAAAGCGTCCGGTGCTGCTGTTGAAGAAATCTCCCAAAGAAAGATCGTAATTCTCAAAATCGGCTAGTTTTGTATAGTTTACGATGCGGTAATCAGGCGTTTTTCTGACAATGCTGGAGTAGTTTACTGAAGCGCTGAGGGTCATAAACTGATTGCCAAAAACCTGCTTGAGTGAGAGCACGCTGTTGTAAAAACGATTGTAATTGACGATGTTGGAAAAGTTCATCACGCGCACATCGTCACTGATGTTGCCTATGCCGGTTCTAGCGATTGTGTTGTTGTCTGTATTCGCATTCAGCAGGTTGCGGAAGCTGATGGCCGTCTGTCTGTTGACAAAGTTTACATTGAAAATTCCACCGGTGTTGGTGTTTCTGGCATTGATTCTGTCGTTCAACGCAGATACCTGTCCTGCACCATCAAAAGAATTTACAGCGCCATCAGAAACCCTCCTGGTGTCTGAATAGGTAGCCGAAAGCAACACACCGATTTTGCTGTCGTTTTTCAACCGAACCGGGAAGCCGGCCACGTAAGAGAAACGGGTGTTTGGCATGGCAGCAGATGTGCCCATGCTCCAGTCATTGTTGAAGCCCCTGCTCATTCCTGCAAGTTTTCCTTTCTCTTCTGCACTGGCAAAAGTTGATGCAATTCTCATGTCGTTTTCGCCGAGCGATGGCATGTTCCTTTCACTGCTCACAATGTTAAATTGCTCACCGGGGTAAGTCCTGAACTGAGTGAAATCCCTAAAGGTTGTTATGCTGTTGGCCTGCGCACCAACGCTGAACGACTGCGTGAATGCCTCCGGAACAGCCTTGGTATTTATTTTGATGACACCACCTCCGAAATCCCCCACCAGATCTGCGGTGCCAGCTTTGATGATGGTAAGATTATCGATTAGGTTTGCCGGTACAACATCAAATGCAAACGCCTTTCTGTCTGATTCTGTGGAAGGCATCAATGCACCATCAAGATATCCTGCATTGTAGCGGTCGTTCATTCCACGGATGATGGCGAATTTTCCTTCCTGTATAGATGCACCAGTGACGCGCTTCAATACATCTGAAGTGGTGCGGTCAGGAGTCTTGCGAATGAGCTCAGCGGAGACACCGTCAGATACCTGAGAAGCTTTTTTTCGCTCAATCAAAAGGGCGGCTGTACCCGAACGCAAAACGGTAGCCGTAACCACAGCCTCTTTGAGGGTGTTGCTCGCCTCTACCATTGGCTGATTCACATAAGTGATTTCGTCGGCCTTGACCACAATCTCTAATTCAACCGTTTCGTATGATATGTAGGAAATTTTCATGCGGTATTTCCCAGCATCTACCCGCATGCTGTAGTTGCCGTCTATGTCTGTAGCAGTAAATTGCTTTTCAGCCTCAGCCTTGATTTTTTCCAGCTGGATGGTCGCTCCGATAAGGGTTTCACCATTGGACCTGTCTGTAATTTGTCCGGCGACTGTCCCTTTTTGAGCAAATACTGTCTGGAAAAATCCACACAAAAGGATGAGTAAGGCACAAAAATTCGTTTTCATTTTCATTGGTATCAACATTATTTCTTTCGCTGCAAAGTTACAGGCAGATCAAGCTGAAAGCCGGAAACTACATTTTAAGTAATCATTAAATAATTGTAAACACCTTTGATGGGTCAGGCAGACGGACTTCATGTGCCACAGTCACAGACATGCCTGAACCGAGACGGGCGAAAAAAAAAAAACAGGAGCTGGAACCAAAGGGCTCAACTCCTGAACGAAAAAAAGTAGATTCTGCCTGCTGCGAAATATCCGCAGCGGATTTTCTAAAAGAGAAAACGTTCCCCTTTCAATTCATTGTACATGAAACGCATCAGATCGGTTGAGGTAACCAGTCCGACCAGTTTTCCCTCATAGACCACCGGCAGCGAGTGGAAATATCCCTGATTAAATTTCTCAATGGCTTTGTACAGACTATCTCCCGGACTGAGGGTAACGAGCTCGGTGCTCATTACCTCGCCGGCAAGAATGGAAGTCAGGTAATCGTCATCAATTTTTTTGTCGTATTTGGTGCCGATATTTCTGGTCAGTTGCAGCACTTCGCGCGTGCTGATGATTCCGACAAGAACCTCGTCCCTCACCACGGGAACATGATGAAAATTATTGGTCTCAAAAATGTCCCTGACCAGATCCATGGTATCATCGGGATGTACCGTTACCAGCTCTTTTGTCATAATATGACTTATCTGCGTATCCGTCAACATTTTCTTTTGTGCTTTATTGTTGTTGTCCATAATTGTACTTTTTCTAGTAAATATATTACTTTATTTGTTATTTTTTGCTCGCGGCAGGACGAGTAGTGGTACACGGGTGTGAAAAACCGTTGCACGACTCTGGCTTGGAAAGAATAAGCGGTAAAAAAAGCTGTGATGGGGCGCAACCAGGGCAAGTACATTCGCCTTGACAGATTCGCAGTAATTCTGAATGGCGACCGAGATGTTTGCATCGTGGATATAGTTGAATTGCGTCGGAATTATACCGAAGACCTTTCTCCATGCCTCCTCTTTTTTCGCATCCGGACGCTCGCGCTCATTGTCCATAATGTGCACCACGTTGATGTCCGGAGAACCATGAAGATCATTGAAAATCTCCAGCCATTCTATACCCGCGGCAGTGGGCTTGTTGATAAAATCGGTCGAAAATACCACTTTGGACTGGGCCTGATACTTTGCCTTTTCAGGAATAGCCAACAGAGGGGTGTTGGAGGAATTGATGACATCTGCGGTGATGCTTCCCAGAAATATTTCCTTCAGACCCGTCGCACCAGTTGTACCCATAACGATCAGATCAGCCTTTGTGCGCTTCGCTTCTGAAACAATTAACGGAGCCGCATAGCCCACCTCGCTGAGCGTGGTCACCTTTATCTGCTCGTATTCCTTTCTTTTCTGGTACTTTCTGGAGTACCGTACTAGTGCATCGCCTTTGGCCTTTATGATCTCCTCGAGCAGGGTGAGATTGTACATATTGTTGTCAATGCCATCATAGGGATGTATGGCGCTGAAAACGATGATTTCGGCAGGCAGCGACTTCGCAAGTTCAAAGGCGTAGTTTAACGCATTGTCAGCGCATTTGGAGAAATCGGTTGGGACAAATATTTTTTTCATAAGTTATATTTTTGTTTTTGATTTTTGGAAAAATTAGTCTTTATCCCTGTAGTCTATGTGCTCATTCTGGAGTGTAGAGCCGTAAAATATTTCAACCTCAGATTGCTGGTTCTGCTCCTCCAGCGTTCGGTTGTCTGTTGTGGATGTTTCAATCCATTGCCGGGTGGCTTTTCTGAAAACCTGCGCGTGAATACCAAAGCGTTTTTCCAATGCATCTTCCAGTTCAAAGGTTTTCATGTTGGGAAGCAGCTGCAATTCTTCCTCTTTGTGCACATCTGAGCAGTCCTTCAGCAACACTTCGCGGTCGTTGATGATGAATTTAGCATTGGTGCCCTTGAAACGATCGTGTCCTTTCGTAAAAAAGACAAGCTTCAACTGGTGAAATTTATCGGTCAACTGGTGACTCAATTGTTCCAGACTGATATCCGGGGAAAGGATTAGTTTCATTTTTACGAATTTTTAGGATGATATAAAATGAGCAGCGGAATACTAAAAATAGAATCCACCGCTTTTGTGGTCACACTGCCCGAGAATAATTTCTCCAGCGCCCTCCGACTCCGGTCGTGTTCCAGTACCAGTAAATCGGGTTTGAAACTGGAGGCGTAGTCCATCAATGCCCTGACTACCGGTTTGTTTTCGGTGAAATAAAAATCGCCTATTCCAGGCTTTTCTCGTATTTCATTGAGTATGTCTTCTAGCCGTTGCTTCAGTTTCGGCATTTCCGACTCGGCACCGACATGAATAAAATCAAGTGTGGCGCCAAAATAGGTGGAAAAATTGCAGACCGAGCGGATGGCTTTTTTATTCACAGCCTTATCTGTGCAACCATATACGACCCGTGAAATTCCATTGTAAAAATACTGCTGCGGCACAAAAATCACCGGACAATGCGCTCCCGCAGCGAGCTCTACTGCCGTGTCGCCAAACAAATGTCCCGTTGAGCCGGAGGTCCCCGACACCATAAATTCGGCCTTCTGTGAAAGCAGAATCAATTCCCGCGCGGGCTGACCGTTCAAAACAGTATAGCTAACCGGAATCTTACCAATAGCTAGGTTCTTTTCACCCTCCACTGCGCGTATTTTTTCAACCATCGACCGTAGTACTTTCTGCAATGCAGACTTTTTCAGATTGATGTCCGTGAAATCCAGTCTGGTCAGTGGAGTTGATTCCACCGGCAGTATGTGAACCACCTCTAGCGATGCACCGAAGTGCTCAGCCAGCTGAAAGGCATATGTCAAGACCTGCTCTGAATGGGGTGTAAAATCACAAGCCACCATCACACTTTCCGGTTTCTGAAAGGGCAAACTTACCTGCCTGTTCTCAAACAAGGCTCTGATTTCATCAACACTTGGTACTTCACCCTGGCTGACAATATGTCCGTCAATACTCAATGCAGGCGTGGAGGTTATGGCGTAAAACTTAATCTGGTTTATCTCGGTAATGTTGGTAACGGCTATGTCCCCGGAGTGAGACTTCAGTGCCTCATCCACATTCTTACGCAGCAATTTCGTTTTGAAATCGCCTATCCCTATGATCTGAACATTCCTCACCGGTAAGCAAATCTTTTAATCAACATCCAGGCGACCAAGTGCACAACTGACATAGGATCTTGCTTTCTTCAAGGTATTGTTATTTCCCACCGTTGGATAACCCAGCTTGTCAAGCTTTTGCAAAACCGCAACCATAGCCTCCTGCGTCTCAGACTCGATTTCAACGGACTGGTTTTCAACATCTACTGTGGCAGAAACCACTCCCTCCACCTGCATCGCTGCATTGTGTATGGTGTTCGAACAACCGCCGCACTTTATATTCTCGATGTAGTACGTTTCTTTCATTATTTAAAAAAAAGGTATATTTTTACCACAAAGTTATATTTAACCTGTACCCGCCGCGATGACCAATGTCATACTGTCCTATGCAATTTATCATCAAACTGCGGTGCAAATCTGACCTTTAGCGATGGAAACGCCCGAAACCGATTATTCCAGAGAACTCGAATTGCGGTTCAAAGCCGTAATGGAGGTGGCTTTGGATGGTATTATCACCATAGATGAACGGGGTATCATCGAGTCCATCAACCAATCCGCCTGCAGACTCTTCGAATATGAGGAATCTGAAGTCATCGGCAGCAACATCAGCAAACTCATGCCTACACCCTACAGCAGGGAGCACGACGGCTACATCAATAAATACCATAAGACAGGAGAGCGAAAAATCATCGGCATCGGCAGGGAAGTCAAAGGACTGAAAAAGAGTGGGGTAATCTTTCCCATTTTCCTGAATGTCAACGAAATCAATATTGGCGAGCGCAAAATTTTCACGGGCATCATTCACGATATCAGCGCCATAAAAAAAGCAGAAAGCGATATCATCGAAATGAATATGCTGCTGGAAGAGAAAATCGAAGAGCGCACCGAACAACTCGCCGAAACCATAAACCAACTCCTACGCACAAACTACGAGCTGAAAAAGCAAATCTCAGACAGAGAGGCCGCAGAAGAAGCATTGCACCTGAAAGAAACTGAACTCGAAGAAGCACTGGTCAGGGAAAAGGAGCTTAGTGAACTGAAGTCCCGGTTCATCACCATGGCATCTCACGAATTCCGGACACCCCTCAGCACCATACTTTCCTCGGTTTCCCTGATAGAACGATACAATACCACCGAACAACAGCCACAGCGGGAAAAACACATCGCAAAAGTGAAAAATGCCGTCGACAACCTCAGCGGTATGCTCAGCGATATCCTCTCCCTCAGCCGACTCGAAGAAGGACGGTTTCAGGTCAAACCGGTGCAGTTCGAAATGCAGAAATTCTGCCACGAAGTGGTTGAAGAAATGCAGGGACTTATAAAGTCCAACCAGCACATCACCTGCTCCATGCCCGACCACACCGTCGAGGTTTACACCGACAGTAAAATACTGAAAAACATACTCTATAATCTGCTTTCCAATGCCATCAAATACTCGGAACAGGACATTGACTGCACCCTAACCGACGATACTGACAGCTTCACCATCGTGGTAGAAGACAAGGGAATCGGTATCTCCGAAGAAGACCAGAAACAACTTTTCGGCAGATTTTACCGCGCCTCCAACGCACTCAACATTCAGGGCACCGGACTGGGACTCAACATTGTAAAAAAATACGTGGATGTCCTCAACGGCGAAATGTCGTTCGAAAGCGAACTGGGAAAGGGATCCACATTCCGTTTCAAATTACCAAAAAAGCACACATGAAAAAAATCCTCGTCATTGAAGACAACCTCGACATCAGAGAAAACCTCGCCGAAATCCTAGAGCTTTCGGGTTATGAGGTAAGCACCGCTGAAAATGGCAAAGTGGGCGTGGAAACGGCCTGCAAAGTCATTCCAGACCTCATTCTCTGCGACATTATGATGCCCGAACTCGATGGTTTTGGCGTTCTCCACATCCTCAGCAAAAATGCGCTGACCTACGGTATTCCTTTTATTTTCCTGACGGCAAAATCTGAAAAGGAAGATTTCAGAAAGGGTATGTCCATGGGCGCCGACGACTACATAACCAAGCCCTTCGATGATGTGCTGCTGCTCGAAACCATCGAAAGACGACTCGAAAAAAGCGAAAAACTCAGACAAACTACCGCCACTGTCAAAACCGTGGAAACCTTCCTCGATACCGTCCGCGGATTCGAAACCCTGAAAAAACTTGCGGACGAACGTGAAAGCCGCATGTATAAGAAAAGAGACATCGTCTACGATGAAGGAAAAATTCCCCGCTACCTGTATGTACTGAAAAGTGGTAAAGTGAAAATTTACCGCACCAACGAAGACGGCAAGGAATTCATCCTCAACCTCGCCACAGAAGGCGATTTTATAGGCTATACCGACCTGTTGAAAGGTGGAAACCACGCCGAATCCGCAGCCGTATTACAGGATGCCGAACTGATACTCATTCCCAAAGACGACTTCCTCAACCTAATATATCAGGACAGCGAGGTGGCCGCCCGAATGATCAAAATGATCGCCGCCAATGTCAGTGAACGCGAACAGCAGCTGATCGATCTTGCCTACAATTCGGTGCGCAAACGCGTGGCTGATGCCTTGGTCAACGTGTACGAACGCTACGAAAAAACCGGACAGCACAAAATTGACCTCCTGCGCGAAGACCTCGCCAATCTGGCAGGTACCGCAAAGGAAACCCTGATCCGAACACTTTCAGAATACAAATCGGAAAAACTAATCGATATTCAAGACAATATGATCATCGTCCTCAATGCTGATAAACTAAGGCATATGAGAAACTGACGGTTAAAACGGATACATTGGTTAAAGAGCTCGAACTGAAACTCTTGCCCGCTGAGGCAAGTGATTTTGATATCATCAGGCTGCGCTGTGCTGCACTGCTTTCCCTGCCACCCAAACAAATCAGCGATGTCGTTCCGCTGCGCCGCTCCATCGATGCCCGCGGCCGCCAGCCACTGATTTTGCTACGCGTAGCCGTCTATGTAGGGGAAAAACCGAATGCCGAACCCTCACATCTCAGCAATTTCAAAAGGGTGGACGACAAAAAAAGAGTGCTGATTGTCGGCGCCGGACCCGCAGGTTACTTCGCCGCACTGCAACTCATCGAACTAGGTCTCAAACCCGTTATCGTCGATCGCGGCAAAGATGTGCGCGACCGCCGCCGCGACCTCCGCGCCATCCAACAGTTCGGCGAGGTCAATCCCAACTCCAACTACTGTTTCGGCGAAGGCGGGGCAGGAACCTACTCCGATGGCAAACTCTACACCCGCTCACACAAGCGGGGCAGCATCAAAAAAGCGCTCGAGCTGCTGGTCGAACATGGTGCATCGTCAGACATACTCGTTGATGCACACCCACATATCGGCTCCAACAAACTGCCGCAGGTGGTGGCCAACATCCGCAATACCATCCTGAATCACGGCGGAGAAATCCATTTCAATAGCCTCGTGACCGATTTTATCGTTGAAAAAAATGCCATTAAAGGCGTGGTCGTCAACGACAAAGAGGAATACCTCGCCGATGCCGTTATCCTCGCAACCGGACATTCGGCACGCGACATTTACTATCTGCTGGATAAGAAAAAAATACTCATCGAGGCCAAGCCTTTCGCACTGGGCGTTCGCATAGAACATCGACAGGAACTCATCGACTCCATTCAATACAGGCAAAGTCCCCGCGATGAAAACCTTTCTGCAAGCAGCTACAGTCTGGTCTGCCAGACCAACCTCAACGGCCGGCAAAGAGGCGTTTTTTCATTTTGCATGTGTCCGGGCGGACTGATCGTCCCGGCCTCCACCGCACCCGGTGAAATCGTGGTGAACGGCATGTCCATGTCGCGCCGCGATTCTGCCTATGCCAATTCCGGCACGGTCGTCGCCATCGAACCCGAAGACCTTGGTCCCTTCGCCTCCCATGGCGTGTTTGCTGGGCTTGCATTTCAGCAGCAGGTCGAGCAGGCCATGTTCAATGCCGGCGACGGTTCGCAGAAGGCGCCTGCGCAGCGGCTCACCGATTTCGTTGCAGGAAAAATATCGGCTTCGCTGCCGTCTACCTCCTATATTCCCGGATTGATTTCGGCACCGATGCACCAACTGTTGCCTGCCGACATCAGCACTCGCCTACGCCAGGGTGTACAGCAATTTGGCAAGATGATGAAAGGCTATTTTACCGAAGAAGCCATCGTGGTGGGCACCGAAAGCCGCACCAGCTCCCCCATCAGGATTCCCCGCGACCGCGATACCTACATGCACCCGCAGATTGACCGCTTGTTTCCCTGCGGAGAAGGCGCCGGTTATGCAGGGGGTATTATCTCGGCAGCAATGGACGGCCAAAATGTGGCCAACGCAGTAGCGCAGCTGTTGATGAAATAGGCAGCAGCAAAAAATCCGATTATTTGGCAATAAAATCGCGGTAGGTCTCCTGCAGGTAGGCTTTGGCGCCATCGAGGGCCGAATCGTCCAGTCCTCTTCTCAGGATGTATTTTCCCGCATCGTGCTTGTACACCGCCGCACCCCGTTCATCAAGGTATCCGAAGCCCTCGGTGAATACGTAATGGGCGAAATGCTTCTGCCGCTTGCTGAACAAATCGCGGCTGAAGGGAAATGCCTCAGATGACCAGCCCAGCTGGTGCAGCAGCGTGGCAGCAATATCGGTCTGGTTGCCGTAGGTGTCGATCCTTCCTTTTTTTTGGAGTGCCCCACCCGTAAAAATCAGCGGCACATGAAAATGCTCCGGCAGCTCATAACTGGAGTTGCTCCACTGCGGAAAGGTCGTTCCGTGATCGGCCACAATCACGACCAGCGTGCTGTCCCACCATTTCTTCGTTCTGGCTTCGGCGACGAAGGCGCCCACACAGCTGTCGGTATAGTGAAAGGCGTTTCTGAATTTCGCATCATCGTTTTCGGCATAAAAAGCCGACCGCATCGGCACATCAAAAGGCTCGTGGCTACTCAGGGTAAAGAGGGTCTTGAAAAAATGGCGGCTATCATCGGGTGTATCGTCCAGAAATTTCCGGAAAACTGCAGCGTCGCAGGCACCCCACTTTTTGCTGAGGTCTTTGTCTGCAAAATCCGATCTTCCGACAATCGGCGAATACCCACCGTTGTTGTAATAGGCATACATGTTGCCAAAATTCAGGTCGCCACCATAGTGAAACGAGGAAGTGTAGCCGTTATCATTGAAAGGTCGGCTGAGGTGCGGCAGCTTCAGCATCTTCCCGGTCAGAAAAGCGACTGACTGCGCAGGCTGAGCAGGATAGGCACTGCCCACCGCCGGCAAACCCTTATCACTGCGGTTGCCGTTGGCGTAGATATTGGTGAAAAGCAGTCCCTCATTGGCGATGACTTCGGTGCGGGGTGTAACGCCGCGCTCACCACCCAGCGGCGCAAACATCTTGGCCGTAAAACTCTCCCAGATGATGATGATGACATTCGGCCGTTGTACGCTGAGCAACTGCACATCGGCGCTGTCGGCTGCGACCGGCATCAGCGCACTGCACTTTTCAGTTGCTTCTTCAGTTGAAAAATACTGATACGGATTGACTTTCCGGTAGGCATCCCGCGTACTTACCGCATAGAAAAAATTCCATACGGGATTGATGGCGCTCTGGTTGGCATAAATGCTGTCTGAAAAATACACCAGACTGGCGTTCATCGGCAGGTGTTGCCAGCCGCCGCGCATCAGCAACACCAGAAAGGGAAGCATCACAAACTGCACCGCAAAAACAGGCTTGCTTCGCCTTTCGGCAAACTGTATTTTTCGAATAAAAAGCAGGGCAACATAGCACCAGAGCAGGCAGTATAGTGGACCAAAAGCAAATGCAGTCAGCAACTCTGCACCGTTCAACGAGGCCAGCATCTCCCGGGGCGTGTCCAAAAACTGCAACGGAGTGGCATCAATTCTGAAACCCCAGTGCGCGAACAAACCGCGGTCGGCCAAACAAATCGTAATCTGCAGCGGGATCAGCACACAGGTATATACCGTGAGCAAGGATGAAAGTCTCCGAGACTTGATCAGCGGATGGAAGAGAAACAGCAGAAAGGGAATGGCACAGAGAAAGGCACTCATGGAGGCATCCATCCGCCACCCGTTCCAGTAACAACCCAGCAAGTCGCTGAACCTGATTTGCCGGGTCTTGGAGAAATGATACAATAGCGAAAAAACGCGGTCCGCGGTGTAAAAAAACATCCAGAACGAAAAGTAAATCGCACTGTTTTTCAGCGTCTGCCTCATCTGCTGTC
>CANHEE010000006.1 GCA_947459655.1 Lewinellaceae bacterium | reverse complement strand
TTCAAAAGGGGTACCATTTATTCCTATCTTGAACCTTAGTTTTTTGCCAAAGCCAATACCGGAGTAGACACCGTATATTACTGTGTTGTGTTGGTAGAGATGTGTTCTTCTGTTGTCAAGCCCAAATACGATTTCTCTCTTCTCTTTGAGGGTTTCAAAGGGATTATTGATTTTTTGTGAATAGATATTTTCACAAAAGAGGAGGATTGTTATAATCAGTAAAAGCTTTATTCTCAAAACTTGTTCGATAACTGATGAGTATGTGCCAGTGTTAATACTTTCATTTTTGAACATTAGAATGATCCCTTTCTCATTAGCCTCAGAGCAACGATGCTGCAATTACTTGACCAGTTCCCTTCGCAATCTGCTTAGGTGCTGGGGCGTAATACCCAAAAAAGAAGCGGTATATTGGAGCGGAACACTCAATAGTATTTCCGGATTTTCCCTGAGCATTATTTCATACCTTTCAAAGGCAGACTGCGATTGAAGCATGACAATTCTTTTTTCCATGCTAATGAAAAGATTTTCAGCAATAACCCGTCTAAAGATTTGCATCTTTGGAACTTCTACCGAAAGGTCCTCAAGATTTTTTTTTGATATTACCTTTAAGACGGTGTCTTCCAGCGCTGAAATATTTTCATGTGTTGGTGTATTGGTCAAAAAGCTTGTGAATGCGGATACAAATTGGTCGGCTGCTACGAAAAAACAGGTGACTTCGTTTCCTGCATCATCGAAATAAAAATTGCGAAGTTTCCCGGAAACCACAAATGCAACCTGGTCGCAGATTTTTCCCTGTGAAATCCACAATTCGCCTTTGGTCAGTGAAACTTTCGTAAAGGCATTATCAATGTGCTCCTTTTCCCACTCATCCAAAGCGATGATCTGATGTATACTTTCTGAAATCATTGTAAGAGCTGAATTTTTATGATTAACCCGCCGCAAGTTTTTGCCTTATCCTAGTAAGCGTTTGACGCTCAATCCCAAGGTACGAAGATAAATGCGATAAGGATACCCGATTGAATAATTCAGGATTTTCATCCACAAAGCTGAGGTAACGTTGTTCTGCTGTTTCGAAAAGAAAACTTTCCAGTCGCATTTGCTGGAATTTCAAGACCTCTTCCGCAATTAGCCTTCCGTAGCGCTCAATGTTTGCATAACGATCATAGCCTTCCTGAATATGGCCATAAGCAAGATTAACCACAATGGCAGGCTCAACACATTGAAAGTGATATCGACCTGGGGTAGCTGTGATGAGTGCCGTGTAGTGGGTGGCATAGCGGCCTTCACATACGAAATTTACTGTAATGTCATGCCCTTTGCTGTCGATGTAAAAGGATCGAAGCAGCCCCCTGTAGACAAAACCAACGCGGCTTTGAATCGTGTTTGCCCGGATGTAAAACTCCTTAGGTTTTAGTTCAGTAATGGTTAGTCCGGACTCAATATATGCCAGTTCGGTATGCGTAAGCCGAGGGCAGAGTCTTTTAACAGAAGTCAGGAATGTCGTAATCGCCTCGCTCACCAAGTTTTTACGTTATGAATAACCTTCCGGTAAACCGCTTATCCCAAAGCGCCGGTCGATAATAAACGCTGTTTATTGAGCGTATGAAGTAGATCGATACAAAAACGGATAATTGGCATTATTATTCCAAAAGTAGTACAATATTATGCGTTTTCGTTATCAAAAAACTGTTAACCCCTCAAAATTTAACGTTTGATGTTATTTGGATAGGAAACGGCTACTGCCATAAATCAATTCTTTACCATTCTTATGAACTGATGCTCTGCTATAAGGTAGTAGAGTCCCGGTGAGAGTGCCGAAAAATCCTGCTGATCTATATTTTTACCTTTCCAGATGAACTGTCCAAAACCATTCATCAATGTAAGATTTTCTACTCCGGTAGCATTTGTTAGATTGATTTTATTTGAGAATGGATTAGGGTATGCTGCCATTTTAGTATTTGTTTCCAATGCATTTTCAAGACCAGTTGTCGAGCATTTCAAAGTATATTTTTGAAAAAATGACCATAGCAAATCGGTCGCATTAAGTTGTTTGGAAACCGGACTTACATCGTTGGGGATTCCTCCCGGCCAGCTGTGGCCGCCGTCGGAGGTGGCGTAGTGGTGTACTTCGGCATCGCATCCGCAATCTCGTAGTCTGATGAAGTCAAATCCATTGTTCTTGCCGTTAACTATTGTATCGCGCTGTGAACAGGAATTCGCTCGCGACCAGATGCGCAGCGTGCTGTCTTGTGCAGGAAAGTAGACATCTTTTAAAAAAGGGATACCGGTTGGTCCGAAACCGCCGTAATAAGGCACAATAGGGTCAATTTTGGAGTTGAAGCTGATGATTGGGACCTTTTTGGTTGGATTACAAGGTTGTTGCATTAGTGAAGCAGCATTGGGTGCAATTGCCGCTATCCGATGACTTAGTTCACAGGCAAGCCTGTAGCAAAACATGGCTCCGTTTGATGTGCCGGTTGCATAAACGCGGGTCGTGTCAACAGGGTATTTTACGAATAAACTGTCTAACAGTATTTTTGTGAATGCGACATCATCTACACCTTTACTCGAGGACGGTGGGCAGCAGTCACCCGCGTTCCAAGAGCGTCCTGTCACAAACTCTTTGCCCTCGGGATAAACAACTATGAAGCCCTCCTTGTCGGCTTTATCGCTAAGCAGACTTTGAAGCGGCAGTGCTCTCCAACCTATTTCCGTGCGACCCGCCTGTTGACCGCCATGAAAACCGAAAACAAGCGCATATTTTGCATTGGTTTTGAATCCTTTTGGCAAATGTATATTATAGGTACGCCAGTCTTGGTCCACGTAAATACTGTCGTAGATATCTGTTTGTCCGAAAGCAAAGTTGATGCCCGTTATCAGCAGGCCAAGTGCTAAGATGAATTTTCCCATACTTTTTTCTTTTGACATCAAAATCGCAATAGGTTTAAGTCATCAGGTCTATTTTTTCCATTGCGCACCAAACTAATCTTTGACATAACAAAAAAGGCAGAAGCACCTTTATGGTGCTTCTGCCTGTATAGCGAAAACCGCTTTTAGGATTGGTCAGTATTAATCTTCTGAGCGTGAAAGCGTGTAGATCACCAGACCAAAACCGATTTTGTTGATGGCATCAGCAATGTTGTATACAATGTCCATAGAATGCGCCGCTGCTGCAGGGTCTGCAACCAGCTGCATGCCAAATAAACCACCCGGAGTACCTAGAATGTATCCCAACGGATAGATTGCCCATCCTACCAATACAAACCATGCGAGTACACGCGTTGCTTTTGCAACGTTTTCACCGGCATCCTGAGACAATTTAGCAACTTCACCAAACCAGATCAGGTAAACTATGTAGAAGTACGCAGCACCGGAGATTACACCCCACATTACGCTGTTGTATCTGTCTACTGTTTCACCGAAGTAGCCGGTAACCAGCATTACAAGTGAAGCTGCAATCAGTTTCCACAGCAGACCTGTTTTTGCACCTGCCTTTTTGGTGATCAGGTAGAATTCTACGCACATCAAAGGCACGGTTAGAATCCAGTCTACATAGCGGAAAAAGGTTGGTGACTCGCCGGTTTCAAGGTTGTACCCTCTCATGTAGTAGTAGTGCACCGCTGCAATGAAGGTAATCAGACCTGATACCAGGACTGAGGTTCTCCAGTTTTTTGAAGTGTTGTTCAACTCGAAAAAGAAGAACACCGAGGCGGCCATCATGGCCATCGTTCCAATAAAGAACGTGAATGCAACATAATTGTCGCTAGCAATTTTTAAATGCTCCATTTTGTCTTTAGTTTTATTTGACCTACTCTTATGGATTTTCGGATACTCCGTGTTTTTTTGATTGGTGGCTACCTCCAATGATTCCAAAACAAATAAATGATAGGAATGTTTAGCGAATATAAAATTTATTTTTAAAAAATTATCTTATTTCAATTGATTTTATTGTTTGGTTTTGAATTTCAAAAACTGAGACTGGAACCTTTTTCTTAACGACATTAACTAGTTTTAATTTATAAAACATTTATAATGATATTATTATGGAATTAAATAACGTTAATATTCTTTTTTTTCAATAAACTCACAAATGGCAAGGTACACGCTTCTGAGCGTATAAATTTTACAAAAAAAAAATTTTCTTTGTGTTAGATTTATAGTATTTTATGTCTTCTCGAGAGTTTATTCCAGAATAAAAAATTGGTCAGCCTCCAAGGCTTTGGTTGGAGTAATCCGCATTTTGATTTTGGGTTGTAGTATCTATACAAAGAGCTTCGTTGCAATGAAAAATAGAACACCGCAGCCCATATTGCACATACAGGCAGATATTCTTTCCAGCTCTAATGAAGCGAAATATTGAGATGGTCCTGATTTAGGAAATTGATTTTACTCTGTCTGTAAAAAGCTTCTTGTGCAATTAGTTGTCATTTAGACTACAAACAGGCACCCGAATTTGGAATTGAAAACAGAAAGCGGCCCGAAAATCTACATTAGTTTTGTTGTAAGTGCCATACCTTTTGTTGATTCTTCAAATAGGCCGTTGTTGTACACCAGGTTTCCATTCACAAACGTGTGGGTAACTTTTGTGCGAAAAGTTGTTCCTTCAAGCGGCGACCACCCGCATTTGGACAAAATATTTTCCTTCTCAACTGTCCAGCTATTGTCAAGATCGACCATTGTTAGGTCTGCGAAATAATCTTCCCTGATGAACCCGCGTTTTTCAATGTGGTATAGTATGGCGGGGTTGTGACACATTTTTTCTGCAATTTTCTCCAGCGAGATCCGCCCCTGTTTGAAAAATTCCAGCATGATGTTAAGTGAGTGTTGCACGATTGGAGCACCTGACATGGACTGAAAATATGTTTTTTGTTTTTCATCCATTGTATGAGGGGCGTGGTCTGTGGTGACGATATCAATTCTGTCGTCAAGCAAGGCCTTTAAAAGTCCCTTTTGGTCCTTCTCTGTTTTAATGGCCGGATTCCATTTGATTAATTTTCCCAAGCGACCGTAATCTTTGTCCGAAAACCACAAATGATGGACCGATACCTCGGTAGTTATGTTTTTTTCGCTAAGAGAAACATCATTTCTGAACAAGTGTGTCTCTGCCTCGGTGGTTAAATGCAAAATATGAAGTCGTGCTCCGTGTTTATTGGCCAATTCGATGGCTCTCTTGGTTGCCTCAAAACAGGCCTTCTCACTTCTTATAATGGGATGAAATTCAATGGGGACATCCTCACCATATCTTGTCCTGTAAATTTGTTCGTTTTCCTCGACGATCTGCTCTTTTTCAGAATGAATGGCAACGATCGATTTACAGTTGGCAAGCAATTTTTCAAGGGTATCCGGATTGTCGGCCAGCAGGTTGCCTTTTTTGGTGAAATAAAGCCCATCATCGGATACTCCCATTAGTCTGCTCGTATCAAGATTAATGACATATTCAAGGTTGTCACCATTCACGCCGAGGAAAAAACCAAAATTTGCCAGCGATTTCTCGGATGCGAGCTTGTATTTTTCAGCTAAGATCTCGGTAGTCAAAACGTTGGGCACTGTGTTTGGCATATCAATAAAAGATGTAACGCCTCCAGCTACAGCTGCCTTACTCTCAGTGTACAGGTCGCCTTTATGCGTTAGTCCGGGATCCCGAAAATGTACCTGTCCATCAATAATACCCGGAAACAAGTACTTTCCTGTGCCATCAATATGCATTGCATCCAGGGCATCAATCTGTTCCCCAATTGAACGAATCAGGCCATTTTCAATTAGCAAATCTGATACATTTATTTTCCCTTCGTTGACGATGCTTACATTTTTGATGAGTGTTCTGTTTGCCATTTTTAATTGCTTTTTTTAATTAGAGTTCCTATCCGGTTTAAAATTATTGGATATTCGGTGCAGAATTTCTCACGTGCTCGGGTCATGTGTCTGGGGTAGGAGCTTTTTTATAAAGATAATTGTTCAACTATTCTTGTTTAAAAGTAGGATATACTGACCTGCAATTTTATTTCAGAAATCAAATTAATTTGCTTTGAGTTTTGTTTTTGACAAATTACCGAATTCAAATGGGCATCTACAAATTGGTAATTTTTAAGTCGTGTAATAATCCAGAAAATTACGCTAATTCCATAATTATCACTCCTTACATGCCTGAAGAGCAACACTTCTAAAACAGTAAACCTTCGTGGTGGCCATAATATATGAGTAGCCTATAAATTTTGTATTTCCTGTTTATTCTATTTTTTGAGTTTTATAGATCTGAAAGCACAACCATAACAATAATTATTTGTAAAAAATAGTCGCCGATTCACGAGTCAACGATTGCAGTCATTCCATATTTCTCAATGCCTCCTTCTCTGCTTTTTTCAATCCGCTAATCACCAGTGCGTAGGAGTGGTCGATGAGCTCCGTGATCATTTTGTCGGAGAGTGATCCTTCACAATCGACAGAATTCCAGTGTTTTTTATTTAGATGGTAGGCGCCACCGATTTCTTCATATTGCTCCCGCAACACAACTGCCCTGTCTGGGTCACATTTCAACGCAATGACAAGCTTTTCTTCATCCAACGGAATGAAGGCAAATATTTTTCCCATGACTTTCATGGTCAGCGTTTGCTCATCAAATGGAAAATCTTCCCTCACGCCTTTTTTCGACAGACAATATTCGACCAGGATTTCGATGTTCATTTTTTCAGAAAAGCAGATTAAGGTGTTTAGTCGGGTATTTAAGGTTAAAATGAAACAAAACTACTGTTTTTCGTAGAACTATTTTCATGAACAATAAAAAGAAAATTGCCGTCCTGACCGGGGCAGGCATCAGCGCAGAAAGTGGCATTTCAACCTTTAGAGACGCCAATGGACTCTGGGAAAACCACCGCATTGAGGAAGTTGCCTCACCACAGGGCTGGCGAGAAAATCCGGTACTGGTGCTTCAATTCTATAACCTCCGCAGGAGACAGTTGCAATCCGTTATGCCCAATGCAGGGCACCTTGCTCTCGTTGAGTTGGAGTCTCGCTTTGACGTTTCCATCATTACCCAAAATGTGGACGACCTACACGAGCGGGCGGGAAGCTCCAGAATAATACATCTTCACGGAAGTCTGCTGAGCGCCTGCAGCGAACGCGATAAAAACATACGCCAGTACTGGGAAAATGACATCACCATCGGAGATCTTGCAGCTGATGGCGCACAGCTTCGTCCAGATATCGTCTGGTTTGGTGAGATGGTGCCTGATGTTGAAAGGGCGGGGGATTTGATTCGGGAGGCAGACTATGTGTTGGTCATAGGTTCTTCCATGCAGGTATACCCGGCAGCGGGACTGGTGTCTCACGCGGATGAATCGGTTCCGGTTTGGTATGTCGACCCCAAACCGTCTGTCAACTATGAGTTGGGTCGCAGAAAAAATCTTTCGATTGTTGCTCAAACAGCTGTTTCAGGTGTGCCAAAGGTGGTCAGTCAACTGCTTGAATTGGCTTGAATTGGTACGATATTCTGAGTGCTGCACATTTTTATTTGCTTTCTCTTTCACAAATTTTAGGTTTCTTCGAACGTGTCGTATATTTGTCAACGGAATACGCCCTTGGGTGATTTTCCGTGAACAGATAAAGGACTACCAATGAACTTACCAAACGGCGCTACAAATTTAATAAGGCTTGAAAAGGCAATGTCGGTTATGAGGGCTGCCGCACAACCGACGAGGGTGAAAATTATCAATATGCTATTGGAAAGAGATCAAATGACGCACGAGGAAATCATGAGGGAACTCAGACAACAGCATGCTGAACTCCTCGATAAACACCTTGAAGTGCTGACAAATATCCGGTTTCTAACTGCAAGCAGACAGAATAATTCGGTCTCGTACCAGTTGCAGCATTCCAAAATCGGGGCAATACAACAGTTCATGTCCGCCATCCATTAAGGTATTTTTTTTCAGATTTTTTATCATCTTTTGCCGATGTACTCGACTTTGGTATGATTTTTATTTATCATGTATGGAGCCGTTCGGCTTCGTTTATGTCGAAACACATTAATTTTATCTCAATACCTATTTAAATGAATAAGAAACTTTTAGTTGCCCTTGTCGCTCTGGCTGTCGTGGGATTTTTCGGATACCAGTTTATGCAGCCTGCGAAAGTAACCCTGTCAAAAAAAGAATACGATGACTCCAAGTTGGCCAAGTTGCGCAGCGGAATGCCGCTGTATGACAACATGTGCGGAACATGGAAGAATGATGCCAAGACCATTGAAATCAAGGATGGCAAATTTATAGAAACAGTTGGTGGATCAACCAAGGAGTATGATTTTGCAGTTTTCGAACACCTACCTGAAGCTTGTTTTCCTGAGAACACTTCGGGAGATGCCGTCGGTTTTACCATAAAAAAAGGCAAGGAAGTGAGGTGCTTCGGGATAAGAGATTTGCAGACCGCCTCATTCGCCTTTGTTGAGATAACCAACGGGGAGGAAATAATGGAAGCATTCACAAAATAAAAAAAACGCTGCACAATCATGCAGCGTTTTTTTTGCTTTGTAACCATGTGTACAAATAAGACCAAATGGCTGCTAATTGACCTAATTGACCTCCGATAATGGTAAAGGTTAAATAAATGATAATTGGATCTGTTCGGTAACAAAAAGACCTATTTTTACAGAAAAAAAGCATGAAAGAACAGGAATTGGCGCGCTTGTACTACCTTGAAGTTGGAAAAATTGTGTCAGATGAAAGTCGGGATCAGGAAGACAAAATTGAGGATCTCTATTTTTTTCTTCACAAACTTTTTTTCGATGTTACCCGCGAGGAGCGCGTGCATTTTACCACCTTATTTTCGCGTATTGCATTTGCCTCTCACAAATATAACATTGCTAAAGATGTTCAATTCTACACCTTCCAGTTCAGGAAGGTAGCACCAAATCACAGAAGAAAAGGCTCGGGTCAGCGCAAAAATGACTTTCTGTTGGGACTGAAGGTGGTATGCGAAACCATTAGTTCGTTTTATGGGCACTCCGCTCCTGAGTCATTGCTATCCCTGCTGCCTGCTGAGGGATTTTACCCACTTCGGCCTACAGAAATCCGAGAGCGGATTGCCAAACTGAGGGTAGTAGCAGTTGAGGATGATCCGGCAAGAGAATTGCTGCAGGCAAAATCAGAACAATACCCCGACAGAGTACTCCTCATCAGATACAACGATCGCCGCAATGAAAATTTCATGTCATCAATCAACGCCATCAGGAAGGTTACCGGATTTCCGATTACGCTAAATCTCCTGGACATTATCGTAGACAGTGAAGGGGTGCTAATCCCAAAAGCGTTTGTTGTCGAGCCTGATTATCTCATGGACGTCACCTCTGTTGCAGAGTGTTTCAAAGAAAACAACAGGACAGACACGACTTCCTTTCTGCTGAGCAGGTTTCTCCCAAAAGAAAACTCGCCGCATATTCTGATGGGAAACATTGCCAATTTCTTTCTTGACGAGCTGGTCGTTGATCCTGGGCATTCATTTGAAAGTCTTTTTACCAGGGTTTTTAAACTGAGTCCCTTCGCCTTCGTCATGATGAGCGACAACGAGCTGAAGGACCTTTACAACAAGGCAAGAATTCACTACAACAACATCAGAAAAGTTATTTTACAGCAGCTTGAGACAACGGAACTTAACCGAAGAAACTGTTTTCTTGAACCTACTTTTTATGCAGAAACTTATGGTTTGCAAGGTCGTTTGGATCTGCTACACCTGGATCCGGAGGATGGTAGGCAGACTGCCATTATCGAATTGAAAAGCGGAAAACCATTCAAGCCAAATGGTTACAATGTCGGTCACAGCCATTACACCCAGACGCTCCTTTATGACCTGATGATTAAGTCTGCCTACGGGGAGCAATCCGCACCGCAGAACTATATTCTGTACTCGCAGATGGATGCCGATACCCTACGCTATGCACCGGCAGTGAAGGCGCAGCAGTTTGAGGCACTCAATCAGCGGAATCAACTCATTGCCTACGAGATTGCCGTGATAAAAGGCCGGCCAGCCCAACCCGATGCAGAGTTCAGATCACTTGCGGATGGGTATATTTATTCCAGACTGCGTAGCGAAAATGTTCCGGACGGTGGCTTTCTACAAAAGGATGTCAATTTGTTTGAGCAGGTTTATAGTCGAATGGACGCACGCGAAAAGCATTACTTTCATTCGTTCTCCGCAATGATTGCTACCGAACACCGGATTGCCAAAACAGGCATTCAGGGCCTTGAAAATGCCAATGGCGTGGCTTCGCTTTGGCTGAATTCTATGGCCGAAAAGGATGAGTCCTTTCAGGTGCTGCAGGGTTTGAGCATAGCCGAAAACCATACCATGGCAGATGACCCGATTCTCGTTTTCGACAGGACGGTAAAAACAAATCCGCTGGCCAATTTCCGTGCAGGAGATGTGGCCGTGCTGAGTGTGGCCCGTCAGCCGGAAGATGGGGACGACAACATTTCCTCTTCCTCTGTATTGCACAATCAAGTGTTCAAAGGTACCATCCTGGAAATCAGTCCGGAGAGAGTGTGCTTCAGGCTTCGCAACAGGCAGTTCAATCAGGGTGTTTTTGATGCGGGAAATTCATGGAATATCGAGCCTGACATGTACGACAGCAGCTTTATGTCTATGTACAAGGGGCTTTTCGCGCTGATGGCAGCCCCTCAGAAGGTTCGCAACCTACTATTGACAGTAGCGCCACCTGAAAAACCCATTTCAAAAGTGCAACATCGGCAGTGTCTTGATAAATTGACAAATGAGCAGAAGGTGATATTTGAAAAAATGATTAGCTCAAAACAGTACTTCTTGCTCTGGGGGCCTCCGGGTACGGGAAAAACCAGTGTAATGCTCCGACAGTTGTCTGCTTACCTCATGGAGGAAACCACGGAGAATGTGCTATTTCTTGCCTATACCAATAGGGCAGTAGATGAGATTTGCGAAGCGATTTCATCCAATGGGCAGAGCTATGAAGATGCATACTTGCGGATAGGTTCCCGGTACGCAGCAAGTCCGACTTTTCACGACAAATTGCTGGAAAAGAAAATGGAGGGCATCACAAAACGTGCGGAACTAAAAGAACTGATTGACGGAAAGCGGATTTTTGTGGCTACAGTCGCGTCGATGAACACCAGACCCGAGCTGCTTAAATTGAAAAAATTCGACACCATCGTCATTGATGAGGCTTCCCAGATTCTGGAGCCACAGATCATAGGCTTGCTGGCCGGTATTCCGCGATTTATTCTCATCGGCGACCATCGACAACTTCCGGCAGTGGTGACCCAGTCAGAGGAGCAGTCAGCCGTTCATCAGCCACTGCTGCATGAAATTGGCCTCACGAACCTCAGAAATTCTTTCTTCGAAAGACTATATTTGCGCTGCGTTGATAACGGCTGGGATTGGGCTTTCGACCAACTGAGCAGACAGGGGAGAATGCACAGCGAAATTGTAGATTTCCCAAGCCGCTATTTTTACGGAGAAAATCTGCATATACTGCCGGAAGGACTTAACGGAAACCAGACCGCTGTATTACAGTATGCGCTGCCTAATGGTTGTTCTGAACTGGATACCAGGCTGGCTGTCCGTCGGAAGTTGTTCCTTTCTACGCCGACCGATCATTCTTCCGGAAATGGAAAAGTCAATGTTTATGAGGCAGAAAAGGTCGTAGACATCATTGAGTCGATTCAGGGCATCTACCATGCCTCAGGACTGGAATTGACAGCAAGTTCAGTGGGTGTCATTACCCCGTACAGGGCGCAGATTGCACAGATTTTGCACACCATGCAGGAAAGGGGAGTAGACGCTTCGCTTTTTACCGTGGATACTGTGGAACGCTATCAGGGCGGCTCCAGGGATATCATTCTAATTTCGCTTTGCACAAACTCGGTGCGGCAGCTGCAACAGATGGTATCGCTTTCAAGCGATGGCACCGACAGGAAACTAAATGTAGCGCTTACCCGTGCGAGAAAACAACTGGTGGTGGTGGGCAACGAAGCCGTTTTGTCAGAAGCGCCCATCTACAACGAACTGATCAAGTGGTTAAATGAGTGAGTGTTTTGCAATAATATCTGAAAAATTCAGTTTCATAATCATGTATAAAATTTTGGTTTTCTCGCTGCTGCTAAATCCCTTCTTTGCGCTCTGTCAAAAATACGAGCCTGCTGATACAGAGGCAGCGTACAAGGTGCAGTATGAAGAGCGGATAAAAAAAGAGCGGCTTTTCGGTCGTTACATCCCAAAAGATCTAAGCGATGCGTTTCTGCAGCTCGACCAGTTGATTGACGAAAAAGACAGACAATCATTCAGGTCGATGTCGGAGGATGATGCCACCCATAAACTGTATTTTAGTTTTCAGCGCTGGATCATCAATAACTGGGGATTTGACGGGGGATCCCGATTTTCGCATTACCTGAAAGGCATAGGCCTATCTCATCCGGAAGATATGGCAACCTTCGTTATCCTGACCTACCACCGAAAACTGAATAAAAAAGAACTGGATGTTAAGGGCGCTGCTGCTGCATTAAAAGAAGAGCGCACGAAAGTATACCTCAAAACACGCCAAAAGGCAATCGTAGTAGATAGTTTTGTCGTAAAAAAGAAACGAGGCTAGTGTGTTAACCACAGCTGCCTCGTTTTTTTTAAATTATATAATAACCTGAAATTGAAGTCAGTTGCCTGCCGGTAAAAAACGTGGAGCAGCCTTTAATTCCTTTATACCGAGAGTATAAGTGTAGAAGCCCTCACCTGATTTGACACCTTTCTTTCCGGCCATTACCATATTCACAAGCAATGGACAAGGCGCATATTTAGGATTGCCAAAACCATCGTGCAATACCCGCATAATAGCCAGACATACGTCCAGTCCGATGAAATCCGCGAGTTGAAGCGGACCCATTGGGTGAGCCATTCCAAGTTTCATTACGGTATCGATTTCGTAAACACCGGCGACACCTTCGTACAGGGTGCAGATGGCCTCGTTAATCATCGGCATCAAAATCCTGTTGGCCACAAATCCGGGATAATCATTAACCTCTACCGGAATTTTTCCCAGTTGCTCTGAAACCTGCATGACTGTCGCAGTGGTTTCATCGCTTGTCGCATAACCCCTGATGACCTCGACGAGTTTCATCACCGGAACGGGATTCATAAAGTGCATTCCAATCACCTTCTCCGGTCTGCCGGTAACCGCTGCTATTCTGGTGATGGAAATCGAGGAGGTATTGGTGGCCAGAATGGCATGTGCAGGTGCAGCGCTGTCCATTTCCTGAAAGATTTTCAACTTAAGGTCTACATTCTCAGTGGCGGCCTCAACCACCAATTCAGCATTGCGAATGCCTTCGGCGATACTGGTATTCGTACTGATGCGACCTAGTGTTGCTGCTTTATCAGCATCGCTTATCTGCTCCTTTTTGACCATCCTGTCCAGATTGGCATCGATGGTTTTAATGGCTTTTTCAAGTGCCGCCGCCGAAACGTCGATAAGCTGGACGTTGAAACCTTTCATGGCAAATACATGGGCTATTCCGTTGCCCATGGTTCCTGCGCCGATTACTGAAATATTTTGCATATTGTTATGTATTTGGTGAATGATGTATACTTTCAAGCTTTTCAGGCATTTTGCAATATGGTGTCGAAATAAGCCATTCCTGCATCCCAGCGTTTGAGCGTCTCGTTCTTTCCGAGCAAAGCTGCCATATCAAATACTGCCGGTCCCTGCATTGATCCGCACAGGGCTAGTCGCCAGATGGGCAGGATTTCGCCCGGTTTGAGATTTTCTTCCAGTAGATAGGTTTTTACGCAACTTTCTACAGCTTCAGATGTAAAATGCTCAATTTCAGCAACTTTTTCGAGCATTTTTTCAAAGCGTGGCCTGTTTTCGGGTTTCCAGCTTTTTTTGATTTTCTCAGTGTCGTACAATTCTATGTCCTGAAAAAAGTAATTTCCGTTTGTCCAGAAGTCGGTTAGCAAAGTGACCCTTTCCTTCATTAGCCCACAGAACTTTTGTAGAAAATCTTCATCCGGTGACTTCACATTTTTCTCAATGATTGGCCTCACCAGTTTGGACAATCCGGCATTGTCCATCGCCATGATGTACTGCTGATTGAACCACTTCGCTTTGTCAAAATTGAACCGAGCTCCGGCCTTGTTTATTTTTTCCAGGGAAAAAAGAGCTGTGAGCTCCTCCAGCGAGAATATTTCCTGCTCTGTACCCGGATTCCAGCCCAGAAGAGCCAGAAAATTGTTTACCGCCTGCGGCAAAAATCCAAATTCATCAAAGCCATGGAAAGAATCCGCTGCGTTTTCAGCATTCCAGCTGAGCGGAAAAACTGGGAAGCCGAATTTAGCCCCATCCCTCTTGCTGAGTTTTCCGTTTCCATCAGGCTTCAGTATGAGTGGAAGGTGGGCAAATCGCGGCATGGTGTCCGTCCATCCAAAAAAGTCGTACAACAGCACATGATGCCCGGCGCTTGGCAGCCACTCTTCACCTCTGATGACATGCGTTATTTTCATCAGGTGATCATCTACGATGTTGGCCAGGTGGTAGGTAGGCATGCCATCGGCCTTCATCAAAACCTTGTCATCCAGTTCATTGCTGGAGATGCTTACTTTGCCTCGGATGATATCGTCTACGATAATATTGCGATTGTCAGGTATTTTCATCCTGACTACGTAGGGTGTTCCTACGTCAATCAATGTTTGGGTCTCCGCTTCTCCGAGTGTGAGACTGTTGCGCATTTCTGCTCTCGTTGCAGGGCCGTACTGGAAATTCACCGATGTTTCCCGTTTGGTTGCGAGCTCTTCTGGCGTATCAAATGCGATATAGGCTTGGCCGTTTTTCAACAAATGGTCAACATGCTCCTTGTAAAGGGTCTTACGCTCACTTTGACGATAAGGACCATAATCGCCTCCGATTCCGGGTCCTTCCACCGGCATGATATCCAGCCATTTCAAAGCATTGATGATGTACTCTTCCGCTCCGGGTACAAATCTGGATTGGTCGGTGTCTTCAATACGCAGGATAAAAGTCCCCCCGTGTTTTCTAGCCAGCAGATAATTGAAAAGGGCGGTGCGCACACCACCAATATGTAAGGCTCCGGTCGGAGAGGGAGCAAAGCGAACGCGCATAACTGGATTTCTAAGGTTTCAAAAAATGAATGATTCCGGATGGATTCAAATGACGGATTTTTTAAAGTTGGTTTTTGTATTTATTATCTCAGCACAAACACTAAAAATGCTGTAATGTTGAGGGGATACTTCAAATTTTCCACTCCGAATCTTTGCGGTAAACGGTTCCCTTGAACAAGGCCACCATTTCGTTTTTCTGATTGGTTACTTTGACTGTGTAAATACCCAGTTTCCCTGAAAGGTTTTCCAGTTTTGATTCTGCCATTAAAAAATCGCCCGGTAAGACTGCTTTTGTATGGGAAATGGAAGTCTCAATGGATACTGCATGTCTTCCATGTGAATTGGAAGCAAAGGCAAGGCAACTATCCGCCAGCGAGTAGGTTATGCCGCCGTGCGCTATCTGAAATCCGTTGGTCATTTCGGGTCTTACCGTCATGCTTACTTTTGCGTAGCCCTCGCGTACTTCCAGCAACTCAATTCCGAGCCATTTGCTGAAAGCATCGCGTTCATACATGCCTTTTTCAACTATTTCCTTAGGACTCATTCTTGACTTGCGGCTTTTAGGGTGTTTAGCAACAGACAGGTGACGGTCATCAGACCGATTCCACCCGGTACCGGTGTGATGTAACTGCATTTTGGTGCTACATGGTCAAAATCTACATCGCCGACCAGTCTGTTCCCGTTTTTAGCAGCGGCATCTTCAATTCTGTTAATGCCCACGTCGACAACCACGGCACCCGGCTTTACCATGTCGGCTGTAATAAAACGGGGAATGCCAATGGCAGCAATGACGATATCTGCCCTTCTGATTTCGGATGCAATGTCCTCCGTTTTGCTATGCGTTAGTGTTACAGTGCAGTCTTTCCCCTTGCGCGACATCAGGATACTTACGGGGGTTCCTACGATGTTGCTTCTGCCTACAACCACGCAATGCTTTCCTGCAGTTTGAATTTTGTATCGCTCAAGTATCTCGATGATTCCGTATGGAGTGGCCGGCAAGAAAGTATCCATTCCCTGAGCCATTTTACCAAAATTGACCGGATGAAAACCGTCGACGTCTTTGCGGTAATCGATGGCCAGCGTCACTTTCATTTCGTCAATATGCTTTGGGAGCGGTAGCTGGACGATAAATCCGTCAATTTCTTTGTCATCATTCAGTTGCCGGACGATTTCGAGCAGTTCCGCCTCAGTGATGTCAGCACCTCTGCGAATCAGCGTAGATTTGAATCCCACCTGCTCGCAGGAGCGGACTTTGCTTCGAACATAGGCCTCACTGGCAGGATTGTCGCCAACAAGGACTGCCGCAAGATGGGGTACTTTGCCGTTTCTCCGGACAATCGATTCGACTTCTACTTTTATCTCAGCCTTTATCTGCTCCGAAATGAGCTTTCCGTCTAAAAGAACCATCGTTTTATTTTTTGCAAAAATCGTAGTCTTTACTGACTTTCCCAAGCATTGTATTCAGAAATAGCCGCGTTCATCGGATAATAATTTCTTGGGAATTGCTATTCTGAAATAGCTGATGTCGTACTTTTGTGGAAATGATTGTATCAATTAACAACTATCGCCCATCGCGTCTGAAAATACTATGATTAACCCAAAGCACATTGAAATCATATCCTTATCGCTGAAGATTTCATTCAAAAATGTAGAAAATACCATTGCGCTGCTTGAGGAAGGTGCAACTATCCCATTTATATCGAGGTACAGGAAGGAGGTCACTGGTTCGCTCGACGAGGTCCAGGTCGGAGACATCAAGGATCAGTTTGACAAGCTTAAGGAAGTCGAAAAAAGAAGGGAATCGATACTGAAATCAATTGAGGAGCAGGGAAAAATGACCGATGATCTACGCCGGCGGATTTTGGCAACCTACAATCTGACCGAACTGGAGGATATTTACCTGCCTTACCGGCAAAAAAAGCGCACCAGGGCAAGTATTGCCAGAGAAAAAGGCCTTGAACAACTGGCATTGCGTATTCTCGGGCAGAAAAATGCAGATGACCCGGTAGATCTTGCTGCAAATTTCCTCAGCGATGAGGTTCCTACAGCAGAAGAAGCCCTCCAGGGCGCCAGAGACATCATTGCCGAGCTGGTTTCTGAAAACGAGGAAGCCAGAAACCGGGTGAGAAATTTCTTCGCCAAATCTGCAACTGTTTTTGCAAAAGTTGTGAAAAACAAGGAGAATGAGGGAGTAAAGTACAAGGATTATTACGGTTTTGAAGAATCCCTGAAATCGATACCTTCTCATCGACTGCTGGCCATTAGAAGGGGAGAGGAGGAAGGCTTTTTGCGCGTGCAGATTGAACCACCTGCAGAAGAGGTGCTGGATGCATTGGAAAGACAGTTCGTTACCGGCAGCGGAGATTGTAGCAAACAGGTGAAATTGGCCGTTGATGACAGCTACGACAGACTTCTTCTGCCTTCCATCGAGACCGAATTTCGCAACAGCTCAAAGGAGAAGGCCGATGTGGAAGCGATCAGTGTTTTTGCCGACAATTTGAGGCAGCTGCTCCTGGCTGCGCCACTCGGGGAAAAAAGGGTGCTTGCAATTGACCCTGGGTTTCGAACAGGCTGCAAAGTGGTGTGCATGGACGAATTTGGCAACCTGCTTACAAATACCACCATATACCCGCACCCGCCACAAAATGATGAGCATACAGCCCTCAACAAGCTGAAAAACCTGATAGAAACCTATGATATAGAGGCAATAGCGGTTGGAAATGGAACCGCTGGCAGGGAAACCATGGATTTGCTGAAACATCTGAAAACTGGTAGAACAGTCGAATATTTCATGGTTAACGAAAGTGGCGCTTCCATCTATTCTGCATCAGAAGTGGCCCGTGAGGAATTTCCCGAATACGATGTTACAGTGAGGGGAGCAGTCAGTATCGGGAGAAGGCTCTCAGACCCACTCGCTGAACTGGTAAAAATAGATGCCAAATCCATCGGCGTGGGTCAGTACCAGCACGATGTCAACCAGAAAATGCTGAAAGAAAGTCTGGACAGGGTGGTGGAGCTTTGTGTGAATTCCGTGGGTATCAACCTAAACACGGCAAGTAAGCATTTGCTGACCTATGTCTCAGGACTCGGACCGGCGCTGGCGCAAAACATCGTAAGCTACAGGGCTGAAAACGGCGCCTTTAAATCACGGGATGCAGTTAAAAAGGTTCCAAGAATGGGTGAAAAGGCTTTCGAACAGGCGGCAGGCTTTCTACGCGTCAGGGATTCCAAAAATCCGCTGGACAATACAGCAGTTCACCCGGAATCCTATCATATCGTGACCAAAATGGCTAAAGATCTGGGTTGCGATGTTGGTGAGTTGATTCGGAACAGGGAAAAAAGACAGGAGATTCAATTGAAGAACTACATTACTGATACCGTGGGGCTCCCAACCCTTAAAGACATCATGAAAGAGCTCGAAAAACCGGGACTGGATCCCCGCGGCAAGGCCATTCCGTTTGAATTCGGAGATGTTCGCTCAATGGAGGACCTCAGTGTGGGTATGGTCTTGCCCGGTATCGTCACCAACATCACCAAATTCGGGGCCTTTGTTGATATCGGTGTGAAGCAGGATGGACTCGTGCACGTTTCACAAATGGCCAACAGATTTATCAAGGATCCTTCAGAAGTAGTACGGCTTACCCAGCAGGTCACAGTCAAGGTAACGGAGGTTGACCTTGCCAGAAAGCGGATATTCCTCAGCATGAAGGAGGTGTGAAAATTTGGTCGAGCAGTCTTCTGGTCAACTGGTCAACGAGGCGACTGGCGTACCGGTAAACTAATGGATCCTACACCTCAAATGAGAAACCACTCTCGACCAGCTTGCGGTACTTGGATGGGTCGAAACGATAAAGCTTTGCCGGCCGGTGGGCAACGCCCTCCTGCAGTTCGTTCAGGTCAATCAGCAAATCCATGGCTAGAATTTTCTTCCTGAAGTTTCGTTTGTCTATACTTTTGTCAGGTGGCGGTAGCAAAATTGCATGATACAACTGCTGAAGGTCTGTGAGGGTGAATTTTGGTGGAAGCAGTTCAAATCCAATGGGTTGTACCCTTACTCTTCGCTGCAACTTGCTAAAGCAGGCATCCAGGATTTCATTGTGGTCGAAGGCGAGTTCAGGTATATCTTTCAGCGACATCCATTGTGCTCCGGAAGCCCAACCCGATGCTTGCAGGGCGAAATCGCTAATTTTAATAAGGGAGAAATATGCAACGGTGATGACCCTGCCATCGGGGTGTCTGTTGGGGTGACCAAAAGATTGAACCTGCTCAAGATAGACATTGGACAAGCCCGTCAGTTCCTTCAATACTCTTGCAGAGGCGAAATCCAGGTCTTCATCCGGATGCGCAAAATCACCCGGTAATGCCCATTTTCCCTTGAAAGGCGTGGTACCCCTTTTAATCAGCAGGATTTTTATTTCGCCGTCATCAAAGCCGAAAATGACATTATCTACAGTGATGGCAGAGGTGAAAAATCGCTCTTCCCCGAATTCGAACATTTCAATTTGATTTTGGGCGAAGTTAGTGCATTTGGAATATTCTGACAAAAATCAACCGTGGTTTTTGACTGCATCAGTTCCATTCCGCGAAGTCGTTTCTGAGGTAGTTTCGCAATGGAAAACTTGTTATTTTGCCACTCAGCATCAGCAGATTAATGTATTCCTGTCTGATGGCATTTGCCGTTTTAACCAGGTCAATTACCCTTTTTTGATCGATAATCTGCAGCTCAATCTGCTCAGCAGCAGTAATTTCTGCCATAATTCTGGCATTTCCTCTTATTTGTCCGGTCAGGCTACTTTGCTGCATGTTCAACTGTTGTCGGTAATCGCTTATCATCTGCTTCAGACTTTCCGCAGAGAGGGAAATGTTGTATCTTAACCTATCGTTTTCCATATTCTGCTTGAGCTCAATATCTCGGATATTGACGAAATAGTCATTGTACTTGAGTCGGTTGTATGGGATAATGGGTATCCTTATGCCAAGCCTGAAGAAGGGATTTTGCCAGGCACTTGCATTTTCGTTTTCCTGAACGCCCAGCTGAAAAGTACTGATGAGCTGGTTTTCGTCTGCTTTTTCCAGTCTGTATTCGTTTTTGGCCAGGGCAATCTGCGCATCACGCCACGCTGCATTAGGTGAAATAGATTCGTCCGGATTAAATTTAGCGGCAAAGTCTGCAATGGTTTCCAGGCTAACCAGTCCGCTGCTGTCAATTTCGCTAAGTGCAGAGCCCCAGAAATAAGCGGCCTTCTGCAGGCCTTGCCGGTACTGAAGATTGTTCTGCGCGATGTTTTTCTCCAGTTCAAACTGATCCGATTCATTCAGAATAACATCTTTGACTTTGACATCAATTCCTCCTTCCAGCATAGATCTAAGTACTTTCTTTTTGAGCGCAAAGAGCTCATTCAGTGTATTTTGTGCGAAAAGGAGTTCGGAAAGGAAAATAGACTGTGCAATAAGCAGGTAGCGTTCCTGAACAGCAGCAGAAAAAGAAACCTGTGCTTCTTTTTGCAGAGACTCTGCCAGACTATTTTGGTATTGAAATTGTTCCTTTCGCTGTACCAGAGAATTAAATCCAAGTCCGATACCATACTGGCGCTGAGCAAGGCTGGTCTCATCTGCACCCATTCGGAATTCCACTTTTTGCAGCAGGGGAAGTGCGTAATTCATGCCCTTGACATAGGTCGAGAGTTCGATGCCACTTTTATACCTTGCATCATTTCTTGCGGTTGCGAGAAAATCGTTCATCTGAACCCTCTGCGCATGCACTAACGCAGGGAGGATAAGAAACAAAAGGGCAGGGAATATGCTGCGGTTCATTGCCTTGGATTCAGTTTTATGCTGACTTTTTCTCCGATGTAGAATTTGTTTTCCGGGGGTAACTGCAGATAAACCTCTCGTCCCCAGCTTTTTATCTCCGGTAGTTTTCTCAGCCTTACCGGAAGTTCGACCATTTCGGGACTTACACCAATGAAGCCACCATTACAACTGACATCCGGTCTTGCAACTGATACAATTTGTACGGTGTCGCCAATATTGCAGGCGATTTCTGCATTTTCGTAAATAAAACCTCTGATCCGATTGGTACCTATTGGATTGATTTTTACCAGTGGTTTCAACTGCGGTTCAATGGTGTTTTCTGTAATGAACACCTGTTCAACAAAGCCATCCATTGGTGCAAGCAGGGTCAGTTTTTCCCTTTCGCTTTCTAAAAAGCGGAGTTCTTCTCCCGCATGTGCTGTTTTCTGGGTAGCCATTGCTTTTTCCGCCGCCTGTTTCTGTCGCAGTCCTGTTTTTTGCGTTTCAATCTGCTTATCGATGGCTGAAATTTCTTCTTTCAGCGTTCTGATCCGTTCGGATTTGAGATTGCTGCTGAGTGCAGGCTTGTCCTTGTCAAGAAGGTTCATTAATTCCTTTTGAACGCCCGATTCTGCGGCCAACAATTCTTGCTGGTGGTTCAGCTCTATGGCGAGAACATTTCTTTTGGACTCGAGGGTGCTGATTTCATTTTTCAGTTCTTCAGTCCTGTTTTTATTTTCCAGCTGGATGGAAGCAATTTCATTTTGTTTTTCAATCTGCCGTCTGTCAAGGTCAGTCCTGTAAAATATTGCAAGTGTGTCCCCTTTTTTAACCATTGCTCCGTTTTTTACCAGGACTCGCTTCACCAGCACCGTGTGGTCGTAATTCAGGACAATGCCCTCATTTTCGGCGGTACCAAAAAAAGTAGATTCCGACTCCCCGAAAATATTGTTGAACAACCAGATGCAGCTGCAGCATGCAATTGCCCAAAATATGTACAGCAGATTGATTTTCATAATGGTATCAGTGACATTGTGCAGAATTATTCCTCTTCTTTTCTGGTGAGTTTGACCGTTCTTACGTCCAGTTTCTCAAGTGAGTGTATCAACTCATTTTGTTTGCTGTCGTCTTTCAGCACGACGGAATACTTGTATTCAAATATCGTTTTATCAGTGGTTCGCTCGGATTCAAGTATTTCCAGCGAGTATGCTTTGCAGTGCGTGTTGATGATGGACATCAACTGCTCCTCGTTTGTGCGGATGTCGTTTATTCTGATGTACAAAAACCACTCTGCGTGGTTACCGAAATGATAAGGGGTGTAGCGAAGTACAAATGCAAGTATACAAAAAAGCAGTGTGCCGAGGGTTGCGATGTAAAAACCATACAATCCGCAAGATATTCCGGTTCCGAGGGCTGCAAACATAAAAATCATGTCGCGTGGATTGCGCAGCGCATTTCTGAACTGGATTACGTGGAGTGCTCCGAGCATCCCAAGACCTGAGGCGACATTATCACCGATGGCCTGTAAAACCATGGTTGCAATGATGGCGCTGAGTATCAGAGACTGGGTGAAATTCTTTTTCCGGAAGGTAGTCAGCGTCGTTTTATCATACGCGAATGCCAGCATGCCTGAAAGTAGGAAAGACAGTACAAAAGTAAAGATGACCATCTCCAGAGTCGGTGTCTGAATCTTTGAGTAGTTGCTGAAGAAATTTTGTGAAAACACGTTTGCTACTGTATTGCAATTGGTCAGAAAAAAAAATTGCCTTAATGAAAATTAAGCCAATGTTAAGACAAAAGTGGTGTATTTTTTCCGTAATCGCTGCACAGAATCATTTTTTTTGAGAATCTATCGCCGCATTTCAGCTCACGATTCAAATTAACTTTGTGTTTTCTACCGGGTGTTGCATTAAAAGTCATCAAAAAGCTTTGGTTAAGCGGAGATTTTTCGGATTTTTACGTTCAGGTTGGCTATGCCTATCTATTTTAACATCATGCAAATTACCTTAATGAAACACAAAATCCGTAGTTTAACTATCTTCTTTTTACTCATATCTTGCGGTAGTACATTCGGTCAGACTGCAGCACTTGAAAGCATTGCTTCCGCAAAATGGCTTAAAGACAGAAGATACCGCCTGACCGAGAATATTGCTTCCAACTTTGGGGCAGTTTGGAGTACACAAAAAATCAGCCTGAACGCACCATTTGATTTGCTGGCCAAAGTTAACCTTGGTGACAAAAACAATGATGGAGCAGATGGTATTGCATTTTCTTTTCTGACGCAAAAGGGATTCGCCAATCTCGCCAACGGTGAAGACTTTGGTATTTCCGGACTTTCGCCTGCCCTCAGTGTCGAAATTGATACCTACAGTGACGTGGCATACAATGACCCTAATAACGACCATATTGCCATACAGAAAAACGGGAATTTTAGCCACGGAACCCCTGATGCCCTCGCAGGTCCGATAAATGCACTTGCAGGAAGCACTTTTTTGAATATTGAAGACGGCAACGATCATTTTCTCAGAATCACCTGGAATCCGGTTGCTCAAAATATGAAGGTTTTTTTCGACTGTCAGGAGCGGTTGTCCCTTGACTACGATATTATTGGAGGAGTATTTGGTAATGATGAGTTTGTCTATTGGGGCTTTTCAGCCGGTACCGGTGACGACAGCAACATTCAGGAAGTGGAGGTTGTAAGATGCTCGGCCCTGGACAACTTCAGTGAAAAAGTCATTTGCAACACTGCCTCGCCAATCAAACTCAGTGCCTCATATGGTAATGCATTTAACTGGGGCCCGGTGGATGGACTGGATTCTGTTGACATTAGAGAACCTTCGGCAAACATCAGCAAAACAACGACATACATCGCGATTGTAGATCATTTCTGCCTCACCGACACTCTACGTTTTCAGGATACAGTACTACTGCGCGTACCTAATCTTATGCCTCCTAACTGGAAATCGACGGTGACTTCCTGCGAAGATAAGATGGTAATTCTCAATGCAGAGGCACCGGATGCAAAGCGGTATCAATGGGACTCGACCTTCGTGCTTACGCCTACCTTTGAAGTGAAGAAGTCTGGTGTATTCTCCGTTAGTATCACAGATGGAAATTGCGTCAATAAAGTGAGTTCAATGGTAACTATTCATCCTGTTCCATACTTTAATCTGGGGAAGGATCAGCAATTTTGCGACAACACCTCACTGGTCCTTGATCCAAGAATCACTTCGGCAAACTACAGCTGGAGTACGGGCGAAACAACGCAGCGACTTTTTGTAACAGCCTCCGGAACCTACGCGCTAACTATCAAGGATGCTCAAAATTGTTCTTTTGCAGATACAATTAATGTAGTAGTTAAACCCTCTTCCCGAGTTACGGAGTCAAAATCAATTTGTAGAGAGAAACCCTTTGTTTTTCAAGGGGTGAGTTACAACATTGACACTACACTGAAGGCTGTGTTTGCCGCAGCAAATACTTGTGATTCGATATACACGCTCAAGTTGCAGGTTTTAAAAAACAATCCGGCGAGCCTGGATAAGGGACTTTGCGGTGGCGCTGCTTTTGATTTTTTAGGTAAGCAGTACAGCGCTCCCGGATTTTATAAAATTGTACTACCCAATTCAGCTTTGAATGGCTGTGACTCGGTTATAAACCTTACTCTTAGGCCCATCAGTACCGATACCACCAGAAAAGACATTTTCATTTGCAAAGATTCAGTATTGAACATCGGCGGACAGCTGCTGAGCAAGACGGGTGTTTATACGCTAAAATTCCAGAACTCAACCGGGTGTGATAGTATTCTGTTGGTCAATCTCACCGTAGACCCGGGTGCGGGCTTTGCATTGAAGGACACCATATGCAGTGGCCAAACCTATACTTTTTTTAGCAGAACTCTTCAACAGGAAGGAGTCTACATTGAGCGACTGCGCAACAGAAACGGCTGTGATAGTGTGGTGACACTTAATCTCTTTGTGCGCAGTGTACCTGTTGTGAAGATATCCGCCAGTAAGCAGTATCTCTGCTACGGAGAGCAGGCAACATTAACTGCAGATGGCACCTTTCTTAACTATCGATGGAGTTACAATAATTTTTCTACAAACAGTATAGTAGTTGCCGATAAGGGTTGGTATCGGGTAAGCGTTTCAGATGATGCCGCCTGTACCGGTGTTGATTCTTTTCAGATTTTCAGTAGTCCCCCAATCACGCTTTTTGCCGGCACCCGGCCTCCATCTTGCAATGGTTTTGCCGATGGTCAGATTACGCTGGACTCCATTAGCGGAGGAACGGCACCCTTTACAACCAGTCTTGACGGTATTGCATTCAGTTCAGACAGGTTGTTTAAAGGTCTGAAGGAAGGAAAGTATACGATTACTGTGCGCGATTCATTCGGTTGTACAACTCAGATTTCCGAGAATCTTGTTAATCCGGTCCCTAAAAGGATAAATATTAATGAACAACTCAGGGTTATAGCCCTTGGTGACAGCACGTTGGTTTCCGTTATTCCAACTTTCACTGATGTAAGCAGCGTGGTCTGGTCTCCATCCACTTCCGTTAATCCGGATGGTCTTGAAGCCTGGCTGAAACCTTTGAAAAACACCTTCTATACAGTAGTGGTGAAGGATAGTATCGGTTGCGAGTTCAAAGACACCATAAACGTGCTGGTAGATAGCCGAGTACTTTTGTTCGTGCCAAATATTTTCTCAGCCAATTCAGACGGAACCAATGATATATTGAGGCTTCACGCTGGAAGCTCAGTTGATAAAATCATTTCATTCAGGGTATTTGACCGATGGGGCGTAATGGTTTTTGAGGCGCTAGACTATTATCCAACGGAAGACATAGGATGGGATGGGTCTTTTAAAGGAAAGCCACAAACGGAGGGTGTGTATATTTCACATGTCAAAGTGCTCAAGAAAAATGGTGAGACAGAGGATGTGACCTCGGAGGTTTTACTCATAAGATAGGGATTCGAATTTTGGACCGAGGAAGTTTTTTCATTATAAACCAACCGCAGTTCCATCAGTTTGCCGAACAAATTCGGACTTCAAGGCTGCAGCCCCTATAAATTTGAGGCAATTATTCAGATACAATTTTACGTCATAGATATATTTAAAAGCCACAAGAAGCGATTTCCCGCATACTTGTGGCTTTTGGTTTTCATGCTGTTATTGTATTGCCGTTCAATGCCGTACTCTATTGGAAAGCAATTGCATCTAAGGGCGGAGCAATTACATCAGATTTTATTCAATCTGTAGGTTTCGATCAGATAAATCAACTTTGCTGCATAGTTTTTATCCTTTGAATAGCCAGCTTTTTCCAGCCCTTTTGCCCATGACCTGTAATCTTTTTTTGGGATGGAATACAATTTTTGAAAACGATCCTCCCTGTAAAGTGATTCACTGTGTGCTCTGTAGCTTTGCCATGCATTCTGGTAAATGATAAAGAAGTCCTTTCTGGCATCCGGCACAATGTTTTTGCAGTGGTTCTTTTTGCAGTTTTTAAGATGACAGGTTTTGGAAAAATGATTATTGACCAGCTGAGCTGATTTTGTTGTTCCCGCACCACTTTCAAGAATACCCTGAGCGAGCGTAATGGACGCCGGAATAGCCATTTCCAGCTCTTCAATTTTAGCCACTGCGGCATATCTTTTAATGTAGGCCTGTACCAGTTTCGTATTACCAATAACCTCATCTTTAAATATGGCACTTGATCTGTGGTTTGCTACCTCATTTATCTTAATGCCTGATGCCTTTGTCTTTTCATTAAGTCCTTTTCTTGTTTCAAAGAACCCTCCCATTCCGGCAGTGGCTATTTTTACCTTACGCGCTTTTGGACCTTCAGACCCTACATCCGTACTTTCAGATGTTGTAGGTAACTTATCCACCAGGGCTGTAAAAGTATTTGTGTGCATAAAATATCCCAGACAAACAATCATCAGAATATAGAATGAATTTCTGGAGATGCTTTCCTCAGTGAAAATTGATGTGCCTTGTTGCAGTTTACGTGAAGTTGCCATATTTCTTTTTTTTGCTGTTTCTGATTTTGACCAAGCTTTCAACCGGAAACAAATGATACATTTTGTTTAATTGCAAGGCAAAAATAAAACAAAAAAGTATATAAGGCAATAGTTATTATAAAAAAAATGTTTTAAAAAGTTTATTATATTTCTAATTTATTGATAATCTATATATAAAAAAAAATCGTTCGCCGGTCGATTCGACAAACAATTTGTGTAATTATTAGCAGTTTTTATCGAAGACAATTTACTTTGTGCCAGATTTTTGACCAAACTGCACTGCTTTTTGTTTCATTTCAGCGGCTTTCTCCGGATTTTTCAGGAGCCCGTAGGCAATGCTCAGATCATTATATGCTTCCGCATCTTTTGGATTTTTAGTAACAACGGCATTGAAATACTCCAGTGCTTTCTGGTGGTCGCCTTTTAATCCTGCAGCCTTTCCCATCATCCTGATGGATTCAATGTCGTTTGGCTGGAGGCGATACATTTCCTCCAGGCAGCGAACCGCATTGGCAATGTCTTGTTTTTGCTGTAGAAAATAGATTCCATAATAACGGTAAGTGATGGCCAGATTATGGAGGGCGTCTTCGTAGCCTGGTTCAATTTCCAAACATTTATTGTAATGTTCAATGGCCTTTTCGAAATTGCGCTTATAATTGTAGGCGTTACCCAGCAGGAGATAGGCGTTTTGGTATTTGGGATGGATCTCTATCGCTTTCTCAAGGTGACCGATTGCTTCGTCAAACATAGCTGCCTGGGTGGCGGCATCTTTGGTTTTCTGCGCCTGAGCAATCAGTTCGCCGCCCAGTGCATTGCGCAGTTTTGCACTGTTTTGTGAAACGTTGATATCCGTTTTAAACAAAGTGAAATTGTCTTTCCATGCATTGTTTCGGGAAATGGTTTTGTAACTGAACAGACAGCAAACAACTACAAACAGGCCAAGTGCCGGTGTTCTGAATTTTTCCCCGGATAATTGAAGTCCCAAAAGAACCAGAGCCAGACAAAATCCCACGGAAGGCATAAACACAAATCGTTCACCCATATTTGTTCCGATAGGAAAAAACAGGTTGGAAACGATAGCAAGTGTGATTCCGTAAAAAAGGATTGCAAATCCGAGTGGATTTCGCGTTTTTAAAAATTTGAATGACAGCACGCCGAGTGCAGTATAAGCAAGTAAACTCAGCCAAACCTGCCAATCCCCGAATCCCATAATGGCTATTTGTCTTGGATAGTAGTCATGTGTAAGCTGCAAAGGCGCAAAAAGTAATGTGAGGTATTTACCCAGCGTGAAAATCACCGTTGCCAGTTTCTCGGCAAATCCCAGCAGCAAATATTTGCTGCCGTCCCAGACAATGAAAGGGTTATTCATTAGTTCGCCTTGTGTTGTTTGAAATTTCCATCCGATAATAGCTCCACGTATCAATACAAAAAGGATAGCCGGCATGATAAAAAAGATGCTTTGGTGGAAGATTTGGGATGTTTTCGCTTCTCGGAAAAAATAAAAAAGTAGAGGCACAAGAAAGACAAACATGATGGCATTTTCCTTTGCTGTGAGGGCGAAAAAGAAAACTACTGCAGCTATCATGTTGCTCTTGACGGATTGGGATGGTTCATCGAAGGCTCTGAGTGAGAACCAGACGGCACTGAGACTCAAAAGCAACGTCATTATTTCGTCAAGTCCTTTGATATTGGCCACAGCTTCAGAATGCAAGGGGTGGACCGTAAACAATAGGGCTGTCAGAGCAGCAATGGCGTATTTTTTTCGGTTGCCTTTGAAAATACTCAGTAAAACCTGATACAAGACCAGGCTTGTTAGTGCATACCAGAATATATTGAAAAAGTGCCCCCAGAGTGGGTTTTTGCCGAAAAATTGCCAGCCAATGGCAAAAAGCGTGTGCGAGAAAGGGCGGTAACGCCCTCCCGCTACCAATTGCGCTTTCGATTCAGTCTTGAAATAACCAAAGAAGGAATCGTGGGTCCAGATATCTTTTATCCCGGCAATCCCTTGTGTGGTGTACATATTCTCTGTAATGACCAAGGGGTCGTCCAGCGTGTAATCGTGGTGAAGTGTGTTGCCATAAAGCAGAAAAGCGAGTGCAAACAGTAAAAATCCTGTGATTCGTCTGTTCTGCCACCATTTTAGCGGGGTCTCAGCCACCTCTTTGACATTGCTGTTTCCTTTAGTGAATTGTGTGTTGGCGTACGCTTTTTTTGCCATCTTTCAGCATCTTTTATTCATTGTAAAATCAACCGCTAAAGTAATCAATTCTTAAAATTATGTGTTCGGCGAACTGATAATTCTGCCATTTTAGGGTAAAATACGCCACTATAAACGGTATTTTTTTTCATACTGCAACCATTTATCGGCTGTTTTTGACTATGTTTGTATTGATCACCAATTGATAATAGTCATGTCCGGAAAATATAAAAGATATCTTTTGTTCCTGTTGCTATTTCCGGTTTTTTACGCCTGTGAAAAAGTTACGGAGGACATTCCTTCCATTTCATCAGATGCAGATTCCGGAGGCTCGGGAAAGGTGTTTTACACTCTGCAGGAACAGGACCTGGTCATCGAACCCGCCCAATTCATTTCGCTGCTCAATGCAAAATCTATTAAGGTGAGTTCAAAAACAGTTTTTGGTTCGGCATCATTTACAGTTGAGGGTGCGTTGCTGTATACACCGCTTGAGGGAGTAATTGAGGCTGATGAGCAGCTGAAAGTAGATCTGCTGAAAAATGACGGCAAAACTGTTTCAGAGAATATTTTGGTTAAAATCCTGCCCAGAGACAGCAAGATTCCATGTTTTCAGGGAGCCATGTCAGACAGGATTCGTGCTGAAATGAATAAGAAAACTGTTTATGACGTACTGGCAAATGACCAGTTCTGCGAAAGCCGTTTTCTGAGCATCAGCCTCAGTACCAGTCCAAAAAACGGAACGGCCACGCTGCAAAACAACTTGCTGACATACACGCCAAATCCCGGATTCAAAGGCAGTGATAAATTATTCTACAAGATAGAGATAGAGAAAACGGGCGGACAAACAGTGAGCAGGGTTGCTGCGGTAAACATTGATGTTTATGAAAGCAAACCTACTTGCCAAACGAGACTTGTGTCCGATAATATCGTTATCAAACCTCAGAATTTCAAAGATTCCTTTTTGATCAATGTTTTGATAAACGATATGATTTGCCCGGAAGATCTGGCAGCGCCATTCCAGTTCAAGGTGACTTCCAAGCCGTTTCTCGGTAATGCCGTTGCGCTCTCCAGCAAACTGGTTGGCTTCAGGTTTACAGCTCCACCAAATGTGATAGCGCAGACCCCGAGAGACTCTTTTACATATCAGATAACCGCAAAATCCGGAACCTACTCGGCAAAAGTTGTGCTATTGAATCCCAAACCGGGCAATGATTGCAACATAGTAGCCATTACAGATGAGTTTGTCGTACCACTGAAAGATCTTCAAGGTCGGTCTTATATCGAAGTAGACCCGCTCCGGAATGACTTTCTGTGTTCTGGAACAGTTAAAATATCGAAAATCTTTCCAATTGGTCCGGCAACTCCCAATGTTGCGATTAGCGCGGGGAATTTACTGAAGTATACACCGGTTGGCGGCAAATTCAGCAAGGAAGAGTTTCAGTTTAGATATGAAATTACTGATGAAAAAGGGAAGAAAGCGTCAGCGCTTGTCAAGATAAAGTTTGTGGATTAATGTGAATGGTTGGAGCTGCCTTCCGGGCGGCTCCGCTTTTTTGATTTCCACACCGTTACAGCTAAACGGCACTTTTAAAATTTTTAATTTTCGTTCAAATTTTCTTCAAGCGACGACAATGTAATTTCTACATATATGCCGTCTGAGGATTTTTGCTGAAAATTGCCAGATATGTCACAATCCAATATCCACGAACTGGTAGCCCGTTGTCAGCAGAATGATGAACGGGCTCAGTTTGCTTTATACAATATGAATAAAGCAAAACTGAAAGGTTTGTGTCGCAGGTATGCGAGAAGTGACGAAGATGCCGAAGATATTTTTCAGGAGGCATTTGTTCAGGTTTTCCGGAGTCTACCCTCACTTCAAAATGTCAATACCTTGAATGCCTGGATGAGGCAGATTTTTGTGAGGACGGCCATCAATTACTATAAAAAACACCTGAAAAACTATGAATATGTGGGTGAGGCACCGCTGATGTTTGAGGCAACCAGCGATCATGTTTTGATATTAAGTGAGCTCTCCCGAGAGGAACTTCTTCAGGTTATCAAAAAATTGCCTGACGGATATCGTGTAGTATTCAATATGTACGCATTGGATGGTTTTTCACATGCAGAAATTGCAGAACACCTTGGCATTACAGAAAGCACTTCCAAGTCGCAGTACTCCAGAGCAAAGGAATGGCTTAGGAACAAGTTGTCAAAAGAAGGCATCACCAATATTCATGGATAATTGTTTCCGCCTCTGTGGCGGCAAGACTTTAAATTTATATTATGAAACAGTTTGACGATTTTGAAAAATTCCTCCAGGAGGAGTTTGAACATTTTGAGGCTGAAACTTCTGAACAGTCCTGGGAGCAAATCAGGGCAAAACTGCATCCGGAGTCCGGAAGAAGGATTGTATTCTTCTGGCTTTTGCCGTTTTTCGCGCTGCTAACAGGAGCATACTTTTTGTATTCGCGCTCAGCAGGTCAGCAGGTCAACAATCAGGTAAATACAGTGAGGGTTGGTGATTTTCAGGCAGAGCGCACATCACCGCAGAACGACCAAAACATTCAGCCTGTCTCGCAACTTTCACCCAATGGAAGTACCATAGTTAAGAACCAAGATTACGTATTTTCAGGTCGTGCAAATGCGTCTTCTGCAGCTAAGGCAACCGAGAAGAAAGATATTTCCCTCAATTCAGTGTTGCGCAACCCAACCTGTAGTTATGTACCTCAAAACAACTTATCCTCAAAACAGGACAACAGGGTTGGTGATATTGTCACCGCTAACTCAGGTGCAGCTGAAGCATTAAATACGACACAGGTAATCGAGGAAAAACGTGTTTCACTAACCGAAATTAACGCATTGGCGGCGCTGTGGCCTGCTGATATATTAAGCAACAATAAAGCTGTTTTGCAAATCTCTGATTCCCGTTCCATCATTAAACCTGTTGGCAGAATAAAAAATAAGGGAGTTAGATTAACGGGTTCCATAGGGTTGTGTAGCAGTTACCAGATTCTGAGTGCCAATTCGGCAGATCATTTTTATGTTTCCAATGTAAATGCTCCGGATCCACTTTCAATCAACCGCATGGGAATTCAGGCCAGCATCGGACTAAAGTTTCAGTTGACCAGACAACTTGCATTGCGCCCCTCTTTGAATTACCAAGGAATACGACGCAATCTGGATTACCTCATCTATGAAAATGAATTGAAAAGCTGGAGTGGTGTTTCATTTGGCAACAGCTACGAGTTGAGCGACATTGAGTTCAAAAACACACAAATTAAAGAGCATGCTTTTCACCACTCATTCGGCCTTCAGGCGGATCTAATGTGGTCATTGAACAAGCAGAATGCATTGATTCTTGGAGCGGGAGCAGGAAGGATGACCGGTGTTCAATCTAGAGGAACACAGTGGTTCGCTTTCTCGTGGCAGCACCGTTTGAATCGATATGCTGTTGAACCATTCGTTCAGTACAGCACAAAAAAATACGCCGGACTAAATAAATATTATTATTTCCAGCCGGTTGCATTTGGAATTAAATTTGGATTTTGATTTTTTTACAAACCAATTTGTGCGTTGAGAAGGAATAAAAAGCAATAAAAAAGTTAAAAAAAAGTTTAATTCTTCGCGTTTTCATAAAAGGTATTATTTTTGCGAACTCAAAGTAATATCTCAGACACGGTATAGTCAGAACAGATAGCTAATTTTTATAATTAACGCGCTCTTCCGACCATACCGTCTCTTTTTAGAGCGTTCAAGTATCATTCTATTCAGGCAGGTAAATCTCTACTGCCGATAGTAAAGCAGTAAAGTTGGTATGCATTTGAAAATCGTGGGTTTTCCGCTCAAGCCGGTTGTTGTAGGAGTTTTGCTTATTGGTTCAGTACTGACGCTGACTTCATATATGTTGGATAGGGCCAATCCCAATGCGATTCACAAATTGCAGCTCGAGGAAAATGCAAAAAGGCTGGCCAATACCACCTGGAAGATCAAATATTATGACTGTGTGAATTGTGACGGTAGGGGCGATGACCTCTCACTGTACGACAATGGAGAGGGCATGTTTGAAAATACGCCGGTAGCATGGGAAATAAAAGATGATTCTGTTAGTATTCACGCCAAATCAGACATGGGTTGCCAGTTTCCGGGCATCATGTTGTCTGATGAAAACATGATGTTTGGGACGAATCTTTGCAGTGGTGATGAACGTGCGGCCCGGTTTGTCGCTACAAAAATCAGAACGGGAGATTCCGATGAAAACACGGGAGAGGCTTCAAACAGCAGCAATTTGGTCAATGTTCTGGACAAGACCTATATTTTCAAAAGAGGTTTCGAGCCAGTTTTTGGTTTTCGTAAGGTTGATTGCATCATCGTTCACTCCTCATTCTGCGTTAATAGCAATAATCCTTTTGATTTGTACTGTGTTTTGGCTGAATACAAAAGGCATGGTGTTGCAGCACATTACCTGATTGATCGTGAAGGTAAGGTACACCGACTTGTAAACGAGTCCAACATAGCTTTTCATGCCGGAAACGGACGTATGCCTGATGGGTACAATGCCATCAACCGACGTTCATTGGGCATCGAATTGATCAACAGCGAGACAGAAGGGCCTACCGAAGCTCAGTATGCCGCTTTGGCCAATCTGGTCAAAAACATCAAATCGCGTCACAACATTCGCTACATCAAGGGTCATAGCCAGGTTTCTCCGGGAAGGAAAACAGATCCCTGGAAGTTCAACTGGAAGCTGTTTTTCAGCTCCATCACCGATGATGTAACACCTTGATTGGTTAGTAACCGTATTTTTCTTTCCAAAAAGTCCTCAATCTGTTTCTGATTGCCTCCTCCGCCGGGTTGGAGGAAGGGTTGTAGAAGGTGCTTCCTGAAAGTCCCTCGGGAAGGAACTCCATAGGTGCAAAATTGTGCTGGAAGTCGTGGGCATACTTATAAGACTTACCGTAATCCATCGATTTCATCAGTTGAGTGGGCGCATTTCTGAGTTGAAGTGGTACTGCTCTGATACCGTTTTTGCGAACCTCAGCCATTGCATTTTCAATGCCCAAGTACGCTGAATTGCTTTTTGCACTTGTCGTCAGGTATACAACACCCTGAGCGAGAATTATTCTGGCCTCTGGCATCCCCACCTGCGTAACCGACTGAAATACAGAGCTAGCCATGAGCAGTGCGTTGGGGTTTGCCAGTCCAATGTCTTCCGCAGCAAGAATAACCATTCTTCTGGCGATAAATTTTACATCTTCTCCGGCTTCCAGCATGCAGGCAAGATAATACAATGCTGCATTTGGGTCGCTACCTCGCATGGATTTGATAAAGGCCGAGACGATATCGTAATGCTGTTCTCCGTTTTTGTCGTAAAAGGCAATATTTTGCTGGACTACCTGTAGGGTTTTTTCATCTGTAATATCGATTTCGGCATCTTCAGATGTTGCAACAATCAGTTCGAGAACATTAAGCAACTTTCTGGCATCTCCACCTGAAAGTCTGAGGATGGCTTCCGTTTCCGTCAGATTTATCGTTTTTTGGCGCAGATATTCATCCTGGGCTATGGCTTTTTCCAGAAGAGAAACAAGTTGTTCCGGACTTAACGATTTGAGCGTGTACACCTGACAACGAGAAAGAAGTGCAGAGATGACTTCAAACGATGGGTTTTCAGTCGTTGCACCAATAAGAGTTATGGTTCCTTTTTCAACTGCTCCCAGTAATGCATCCTGCTGGGCCTTGTTGAAGCGATGGATTTCATCGATGAACAATACCGGATTTGGGGTATTGAAAAAACGCTGTGACTCGGCCTTCTCGATGGTCTCGCGCACATCTCGAACGCCCGAGGAGATGGCACTCAATTGAAAAAAAGGTCGGTCCAGTTGCCTTGCCAGAAGCAGTGCAAGTGTAGTCTTTCCTGTACCGGGAGGCCCCCACAGAATCATGGAAGGGATGTACTTTTTTTCCAGTCCGGCACGAAGTGCTCCATTTGGACCTACCAGGTGTTCCTGTCCCACATAATCTTCTAGGCCTGTTGGCCTTAACCTTTCCGCCAGAGGAAACATAATCAGTGATATGTTTGTATTACCGTAATTTATACTAATTCCCTGGAAAATACGCACTGCATTTCCCCTAAGTCAAAGTACAAATCTAACGATTAATTCTGACAACGCAGTCCCAATAGATCCTCAAAAAAAAGCCGGAATAATGTGCAGCGCGCATTATTCCGACCCCTGGTGTTTATACTATTCTCTTAATTGCCAGCGTTGGATTCAAATCGGTAACCAATTCCTTTGATCGTTCCTATGTACTGTTCTCCCAGTTTTTCGCGAAGTTTTCGGATGTGTACATCAATCGTTCGGTCTCCGACAATTACGTCATTGCCCCAGATTTTGTTGAAAATTTCTGTTCGGGTGTAAACTTTTCCCGGGCGGGCGATGAGCAGACAAAGTAGCTCGAATTCTTTTTTTGCAAGAGCAATCTCGCTGCCATTTTTGTGAACCGAAATTTTTTCCTTGTCTATTATCAGATCTGCAATCTTTATGGTATTGTCTAACTCAGAAATGGTAAATGGGGATTGTTTTTCAAGTCTTCTAAGTAGAGCGTATAATCTGCTAATGAAAACCCTAAGGCGAATCGGTTTGGTGATATAATCATCCCCTCCGACATCGAGTGCGGCTACCTGCGTAAAATCTTCATCCCTGGCAGTAAGAAATACAATGAGCGTTTGCTTAAAATCCGGCTTTTCTCTCAATCTTCGGCATACTTCCACTCCATCCATTCCTGGCATCATAATGTCGAGACAAATCAGGTGGGGCTGCTCTGCTTCTGCGATTTGAAGTGCTTCCACACCATCTCTGGCGATGAAGACCTGAAATCCTTCTTTTTTTAGGTTGTATTGCAGAAAATCAATGATATCAGGCTCGTCGTCAGCAATCAGGATCTTGATTTTTGATGTATCCATTCCATTAAGTTTTCACAAAATTATGCTAATTCGAAACGAACTGTGTTAACCCAGTTTTAATAAATCATTAAATTTCAACGACAAAAGGATCGTTTTTTAAATCGATTAGCAAGCCTGTACGATGCTTAAAGTCTGCTTTTGCGTTTGTCGAGACTGTCTCCGACCAGTTTGTAAACGCGCTCCATTTTTTCTAGGTCCGTCTTGAGCAAGCTCATGTTTTTTATGAAGTCATTTTCACTCATGCTGTGTATTTCATATATCTGCCGATAATACAATTGAATAATGCTGTCTTTTCTGGAGCCCTCCTGTTGTGCGGCGGCAGACTCCGCAAGATGGAGATCACAAATCACTTCAGCCATTTTGCTTTCATCCATGGAGTAGTCGGGAGAATTGTCGCAGGATTGCATTGCCAGCACAATAATAAGAGCGTAAAGGATTCTAATCATAGTGTTTTCAGATGAAGTCGGATGGATTCACGAGATTTACGAAAGTGGCATTTTCGGGGTTGAATTTTGACCAAGTTTCAGCTTCTGATTTAAAATGCACTACGCTGCAAGTGGGAACAAGAGTACTTATTTCCTTTGTATAGCCATTGGTAAACAAGGATATAGATGGGTTGTGCCCAATCAGTAGTACTATTTTGTTAGAATCACCAATCTGATGAATGACCTCGTATAGTTCAGATGGTGTTGCCTCATATATACTCAATTCCTGCTGAATTTTACCTAAGGGATACTGAAGCGCCAAAGCAAATTGCTCCGCAGTTGACAGGGTCCTTTTTGCCGGACTGCAGATGATCAGGTCCGGTTGAACGTTGAGAAACTTCAGGTGGGCTGCCATGAATTCAGCGTCATTGTGTCCCCGATTGTTGAGCGGGCGATCGAAGTCACGCAGTGTCGCATCTTCTTTGGAAGATTTGGCGTGTCTGATCAGGTATAATGTTTTCATGAAATGCGTTGTAATCTGCTGCTATTCCTGGTTATAACGGACCAGCAGACAAAGTTAACATTTTCTCTCAACTACGACCACGCATAATGCCGCGATTATTGCATCTGGCAGTCCGGGGCTTTTAGTTCAGCGAGAATTTGGGGATGGAAATCATTATGCTGTTGTGAAACATCAGAGGGAAGATCTGCGGCACCATATATCTGGTAAGTGGAAACTCTGCTATCATTTCCTCTACCGCATCATCGTCTACTGCATTAACAATACACCAGAGATGGGTGCGTGTTGCATCAAGTGTGTACGACAGAATCTTGCCCTTTTCCATCATTTTGTTGATGACCTCCCTTTGAGCGGGAATCAGGTAGAAAAACGCCGGATCAGGGTTTTCTTCGATTGTAAACTGAACCATGTATTGATTCATGGGCAGAAGTTTTTTAATATGATGTCTGAATCTTAATTGACTGCCTGGGGGCGGTCTAATCTCAGGCAAATTACCACTTATCCAGTTTTATGCTCAGTGATAAATTGTTGTACAATCCGAATTTTGTCTCATCGAAAGTCGGTGCCCTGAATTTTGGTCTTGTGTTGTTGGAAAAACCATAGGGTTCTTCGGGGATTCCGAACATACTGGTATCCAGTTGTTTGTTTTGATTAAGATCCTGGTATATGGCTACTGCGTATTGTCCGTCGGGTAATTCCAAATGCAGTTGTAGTGATGTAGCCGACGCTGGAATACTCTTTTCTACCAGCCGGGACTTCAGAAAATTTTCCTTGTTGTGCACGGCAATCATGACATTGCCTTTTCCGGCTGTGATATTACTGATATTCAGTTGCAGCGTATGTGCGGCCGGATTGACCTTTAAGCCAAAAAGAAGTAGGAAGGGAAAAAGCATCATTGCCTGACCCTGTTTTTTAAATAGAGTTCGAGTAGGGTGCCGAGCTTATGTCTCAGATCCTTTCTGTTCACAATGAAGTCAAGGAAGCCTTTTTCAAACAGAAATTCTGCTGTCTGAAAACCCACGGGCAAATCTCTTTTAATGGTCTCTTTGATGACGCGAGGACCTGCGAAACCAATCAGTGCGCCCGGTTCAGACATGTTGATGTCTCCGAGCATGGCATAAGATGCAGTTACCCCACCTGTTGTAGGATCGGTACACAGAGAAAAATAGGGTAAGCGGGCTTTGGCCAAAAGGGTAAGTTTGGCAGAGGTTTTGGCCATCTGCATCAACGAGAATGCGGCCTCCATCATTCTTGCACCACCCGATTTGGAAATAATCAGCAAGCCGGCTTCATTCTCTATCGCGAAGTCGATTGCTTTTGATATCTTTTCTCCCACCACAGAACCCATGGATCCACCTATGAATTTGAACTCCATGCATGCAACAACCAATGGATAACCATGCACATTTCCAACGCCTACGTTCATGGCATCATTCAACTTGGTTGAGTTGTAAGCCTCATTGAGGCGGTCTGGATAGGGCTTCAGATCAACGAATTGCAGCGTGTCTTTAGAGCGGAGCTCAGCAAAAAGGATTTCGTATGTCTGGTCATCAAAAATGATGTCAAAATATTCTTCTGAGCCAATGCGGATGTGGTAGTCACAGTTAACGCATTTGTAAAAATTCTTTTGAACTTCCTTGGTCGTGGTGGTGTGTTTGCACTGTTTGCATCGGTACCAGATGCCATCGGGAGTTTCACGCTTGTTTTTGGTAGCGGTTGAAATTCCCTCTTTAAGTCTTTTGAACCAACTCATACTTTCAGAAATTTAATTGGGTGCAAAGAAATGAAAACTTTCGCTAAACAGGAAATAATCCACCGACTAATGTTGGCAGATGCGGTGGTCAGAGACAGGATAGGGGAGTTGTCTAGCAGGGAACTGGCCTTTTGGGAATGCTGGCAGGTTTGGTTTTGATGACATTGATTTTTGCAGCATCTCCGAAAAGCTCAACAGATTTCCGGTTGTACGCCAGGGCCGCTTCCTCGGCAGTATCAAACATACCAAGATGGATGTGCTTCCTATTGAGCGCTATTACTGCTCTGAATCTGGAGCCATCTTTGGAGACTCCCGTATAGCCACTGTTCGAACGAGTCTTGCGTTGACGGCTCATTGTGGCTTTTGATCGAAGCATCAGATTTTCCACACGGCAATCCAGCTTATCACCATTTACTGCACCCACTAGGTTGTTGTCACCCGTGAACTGATCAGCAAGCCACTTTTCGGCAATGTATTTGTGAAGATAAATGGTTTCAATCTTGAAACCTCCTCCCGCTTTTGGCCATGATTTCTGAAAAACTACGCAACCGGTTGAATGTTTTCTGAGGCGATTTACGAAATTGATTGATTTAAAGTAAACGTCGTTGGATAAAAACTCGAACACGAAATCGTCCAGAACGACGTGGTCATCTGCGTTGGTTAGTTTGATTTTGTATAGCACTTTGGAATACGATACTGTTTGACATGAATTTCGTTACTCATCGGTCTGCACAAGAGTAGACGTTGCCCTAGGATTCAAAGGGACTTTGGTAAAGAAAGTCTTTACCTGTCGGAACATTGCTGTTCAACAGAAGCAGTTCTTGAATAAGCCTCTGAACGACTGGTAAAGACTTTTGGATAACCGTAAAATTACTAAATAAGCAGCCCCCACAGTTAATCCATGTTGGATTTTTCAGGGCGCACTTTGTTTAGTCTTTCCTTGGGATTATCTTGTTGATCTTACCTTCTTCTCCAAAAAGTTCGATTGATTTTTTGTTGTAAGCTTCCGCAGCTTCCTCGGGAGTATCAAACATTCCAAGATGAATGGTAGTGCCCTTATTGGAAATTAGAGCTCTGTAACGGGTATGCTCCTTGTAAACGCCGGTATAACCAGTTGTACTGGTCGTTTTCCTTTGTCTGCTTGCTGCTGATCTTGTGCGCCACGTCAAATTGGCGACAACGCAATTCAGCTTGTCTGCATCGATGGCACTTACGAGATTTTTTTGTGGGGTCCTTTGGTCGGCCAACCACTTTTCTGCAATAAATTTGTGCGGATAAATTGTAAGGGTTACGTATTTTTTTTCATCATTGTAACCTGCTTTCTGGAAAACTGCGCAACCACTTGAATGCAATCTGAGTTGATTAATGAAATCAAGCTGCTTGAAATAAGGGTCGTTGCAAAAGAAATCATAAACGAAATCGTCAAATGAAATCTTTTTTTCCGAGTTTTTTAAATCTACTTTTTTTACCACTTTAGGTACGTCAGATTAAAACAAATTTGCTTTGCGAAAACAAAATTTGTTTGAGTTAATAAAAGAAGTTTTAGTGAGATAATTCCGCTTTAAATACTTATATTGAGCAAAGTTATTTTTTAATTTTTTTATTTCATAATAATTAAAAATAAAACATTCATTTTTCTCAGTCGCAGCAAAAAATAATTTAAAATCTGCAATTAACAAATTTGTTACGTGAAAACAAATCAAAGTTACATGAAACGCTGTTTTGATCTGGCATCTTTTCACAAGGGCGGCGTTAAAACCAATCCGCTCGTTGGAGCAGTACTGGTTCATGACAACCGGATTATTGGTGAGGGCGCTCACCAGATTTTTGGCAGCGCTCATGCCGAGGTCAATGCCATTTCGCAAGTCGCAGATGAGGGGCTTTTGCGAAATTCATCAATTTATGTGTCCCTCGAGCCTTGCTTTCATTACGGAAAAACACCACCTTGCGTGCAGCTGGTTTCTGAAAAAGGAATACCTGAGTTGTACTTATCGTGTAAAGATCCGTTTGAAAAAGTGGCGGGAAAAAGCATACATCTGCTCAGAGAAAAAGGTGTCCTTGTGCATGAAGGAATAGAGGAAATGAGTGGGTTGGACTTGATCAGGCCATTTTTGAGGGGAATCGCATCAGGAAGGCCTTACATTATCCTAAAATATGCACAATCTGCAGATGGAAAAATCGGCTACAAGGATCGACAGGTCTGGCTTACAAATGCTTTCAGTAAATTACTTGTACACAAATGGAGATCGGAGGCAGACGCAATTATGGTGGGTACAAACACAGCCCTACTGGACAACCCAAGGCTCGATAACAGACTTTATTTTGGCAAAAAGCAAATACTCCGTGTTGTCGCCGACAGAACACTCAGAATTCCAATGACCCACCATCTAATGAATGGTTCAAACCCTATAATCGTCCTAACAGGAGAAAATAGAGAATCTTCAGATGGTATGACTTACTTTCATAGCAGTTTTCAGGGAGATTACCTTCGTGAGTTTATGGAATTCTTGTATGCTCGGCAGACCGGTACGCTCATCGTCGAAGGTGGTGCTCAACTGCTGCAATCTTTTATCGATGCCAATCTGTGGGATGAAGCGCGCGTTTTTACCGTCAAAGAACAACTCGGTTCTGAAGCCATTACTGCACCAATATTGAAAAACTCCAAACTGGTTAATAAACAGTTGGTGCTGGATGACGAATTATGTCAGTATTACAACGATAGCGCTGGTCAGTAGGAAATCAGTTTTTGTAGTTGTTGTCTGAACCTTTGTTCCGGCATAAACACTTCCCGTTCAATGGCTCTGGCAAAGGGAATGGGCATATCCAGTCCTGCCGCTCTCAAAACTGGTGCATCAAGGTACTCAAACAGGTGTTCTGAAATGTATGCAGAAAGGTCCGCCCCGATTCCCCCAAACATCACATCTTCGTGTAGAATCATAACGCGACCAGTTTTTTTGACCGTTGTTTCAATGGACTGATAATCCAGTGGTACAAGAGTACGCAAATCCAGAATATCCGCATCAATACCAAGCTCTGTACAGATCTTTGTTGCCCAGTGGACACCCATGCCGTAGGTGATTACAGAGCAGGTTTCACCTGATTGTACAAGATTCGCCTTTCCGATTTCAATGGTGTAAAAACCATTAGGTAAACCTCCACTAATACTTCGGTACAAAGCTTTGTGCTCAAAAAACATCACGGGGTTGGGGTCTTCAAAGGAGGCCAGTAGAAGCCCTTTTGCATCGTAAGGATTGGAAGGATAAATGACCTTTAGTCCGGCGGTGTGTGTAAACCATGCCTCATTGCTCTGAGAGTGAAAGGGTCCTGCTGCGGTGGTGCCACCGGTGGGCATTCTCACTACGACATCGGCCTTCTGCGCCCATCGGTAGTGGATTTTTGCCAAATTATTGACAATCTGGTTGAAACCGCAGCTCACGAAATCCGCAAATTGCATTTCCACCATTGCTTTGTAATGGTTTATGCTAAGACCTAAACCTATTCCTACAATGGCACTCTCGCAAAGTGGTGTATTTCTCACTCTATCCTTTCCAAAGGATGCTACAAAACCGTCTGTAATTTTAAAAGCGCCACCGTACTCCGCAATATCCTGCCCCATAAGAACAAGATTCGGGTGTCTGTTCATGGCTACACGCAGTCCGTCCGAAATGGCATCAATGAAGCGCTTTTCCTGGACAAGGCCGGAGGGAGGGTGTGCGATATTCTCAAACGGAGCAAACACGTCTGCGAGTTCCTGTTCCGGTGTTGAAACCACGTTGGGATATTTTTCAGCCGCTTTCACCGAGCTATTGATGTATTCACTGAACGTTTTGCGAATACCTGCAATGCTGTCTGCGCTGAGTATTCCTTGTCCTACAAGCCAGTTTTCGTAATTGGTTAGGGGGTCCCGTTTTGCCCACATATCCATCAGCTCTTTGGGTACATACTTGGTTCCAGAAGCCTCCTCATGTCCCCTCATTCGAAAGGTAACAAATTCCAACAGTACCGGTCTTGGTTTTTTGCGCATGGATTCAGCAAGTTTGCTCACTGTTCCGAAAACTTCAAGAACATTGTTCCCGTCAAGGGTGTAGGCTTCCATCCCATATCCTATTCCGCGGTCACTTAACTTTTCACAGCGATATTGCTCATTGGTCGTCGTTGAGAGACCATAACCATTGTTTTCGATGACAAAAATTACCGGCAATTCCCATACTGCAGCAGTATTTAATGCCTCGTGGAACTCTCCCTGGCTTGTTGCGCCCTCTCCGGTGAAGGCAAGCGATACCTTTCCCTCTTTTTTAAGTCTGTGTGCGAGTGCAACTCCTGCTGCAAGCGACAGCTGGGGGCCGAGGTGAGAAATCATGCCCACAATATGATGTTCGGGAGCGCCGAAATGAAAACTGCGATCTCGTCCTTTTGTATAGCCATTTTCCTTTCCTTCCCACTGACAAAGTAACCGTTCCAGAGGCATTTCCCTAGTAGTGAAAACACCAAGATTTCGGTGCATGGTAAAAATCGTCTCGTCCTTTTTCAGTGCTGCTGCACAACCTACGCTGATTGCTTCCTGCCCGATTCCCGAGAACCACTTGCTGACCTTTTCCTGCCGGAGTAAAATCAGCATTTTTTCTTCAATCATCCTGGGTAGCAATAACTTTTTATAGAGGTCGAGCAGCGTGTCTCTGCTGAATTTACCCTTGCTGTATTCTATGTTTGATGCGCTCATCTACAGGTTTCAAATTTTGGCGGCAAATATATGATTTTGCGATTTAATTTGCGTTTATTTGCATTGTATTACATTGTTTTCATTTTAAAATTTAAATTATGGAAAATAACCCTTTAAGTGTTGTTGATGGAAAAATTATTCGGCAACATAGTCGGGCTGCTGCTGAGACGCAGTTCATCGCTCGCGTATTTGGCTGGATGTCCATCGCGCTTCTGGTAACGGGCCTTACCGCAGCGTATGTGATATCGTCAGAGGCTCTATTGTACTTCATCGCCAGTAATCCTTATATCTTTTACGGTTTGATTATTGGAGAGCTTGCGTTGGTATTCGCGCTCAGTGGCTGGATCAACCGCATGTCAGCGACTACCGCCACAGCTGTATTTTTGTTTTACGCTTGCTTCAACGGATTGACACTTTCGCTACTGATGTTAATCTACACCGGTGAATCGATTTTTGGAACCTTTGCAATTACCGCTGGGACTTTTGCAATAATGGCGTTTTATGGGTACACTACTAAAAGCGATTTGACAAAACTCGGGAACCTACTGTTAATGGCATTGGTAGGTTTGATTTTGGCATCAATTGTTAATATTTTTCTGGCGAGCTCCATGATGTATTGGATAATTACCTATGTTGGAGTACTGATATTTACCGGTTTGATTGCCTACGATACCCAGCAAATCAAGAACATGAACATGGTTGCTGCGGAAGGTACTGAGACTTATACCAAAATGGCTATTTTAGGAGCACTAAGACTGTATCTTGATTTTATTAATCTGTTCATTTATCTACTAAGAATACTGGGTTCCCGTAGAAATTAACTGCACAGTTTTGCTGCATTCGCCCAGAAATGCTATCCTTTTCCTGATGTAGAGAGGGTAGCATTTTTTTGTGTGACAGTTTATTTAGTTGACGATTTGGGAGAGTCGTTTATTAATAATCTTTCGATTACAAAAATGGAGGAATTGCACCTCATTGTAAAGTCTCCTTCAATAATCTCAAAACGGGCTTTTTTCTGCTCAAGTGCCTTTAGATAGCGTTCAAATAAAGCCTCACGATCTCTGGGGTTTTCCCGAAGGGGGTCGGGTTGCCATTCAATATCTGGTCTGCATAGTAGGGTCAGGTCGTAGTGCTGATTTTCAAATGCCTTTTCGATTGAGGCTTCGCAATAGCCAAAACGGAATTCAGACCATATTTTCATCACAGTCATGTCTGAATCGCAAAAAATAATATTTGAGGCGCATTTGCTGTAGTTGCTTTCCCATTCCATTTGGCCCTTTGCGATGAAACCCAGATCCTCAATGGTGTACGGACGATTTAGCCCGGTGAGGTATGTGCGTGCAAATTCCGGTACCCAAATCGCGTTGAAGTGCTTTGCAAGCTGTTGCGCAAGCGTCGTTTTTCCCGAAGATTCCGGACCTGTTATGGCTATTTTCTTTGGCAAGCGGGATTTTGGTTTTTATATTTCCAGCAAGAATCTTATTACATCAACACCGTCGGCATAATCAAAAAGTCCCGGCTGTTGTGTACTGCCAAGTGGAATAGTTTGAACTCCAGAAAGCGGATTTCGGCTCGAAATACACTGAATCTCGTCACTCATTTTCCGGAGTTTTTTTTCCAAGACGTTGATGTCATCATAGTATTCATAATGCAAAGCGGCAATTCTGGAATGCAGCGAAGCATCTTCTGTCAAAAGCAAACTTCCCGTTGCGAGGAATTTTACTTTGTTGAGCAGGTAGAGCGTGTAGTTGTAGTCAAAATTGTTTTTATACTTGTCGTGGGTTACGACCCCCTTGAACTCATTGTGCAACACTTCAAGTAGGGTAGTTAGGACATAGTCGCGTGGAATGTAAATCTTGGAAACGTTTCTGCATCCCAGCCCGAAATAACTGAAAATATCCCTGCCGAGCGCAATCATTTCTTCTTCAGACTCTTTTCCATCCAGCACTGCTATGGCATTTCTATTTTTGCGGATGATGTTCGGATATTTTTCAAAATACGAGCTGAAATATCGGGCAGAGTTATTGCTGCCTGTGGCAATATATGCGTCCTTGCCTTTGAGCATTTCTGAGAAGGAAAAATATCCCCGGACATCCGGATTCCATTCCGCCATTTTATCAATCAGCAGCGGAAGAAGTCTCTTGTCTTTGTCTGAACATTTCAAAAAAGCGCGGTGGCCTGTGATAAAAATACAAAGAACATCATGAAAACCCACCAGTGGAATATTTCCTGCCATGATCAGGCCAACTGATTTTACAGTATCTGGAAAATCCGGTAGTTGATAGTGGGCCGCCCAGGCAGTTAATTTGTCTTTATCAAGGAAAGCCTCGCAAACCGCATCCAGAGCCTGTCTGGTATTTTCAGGGGTGAACCACTTGTTCTCAGCGTAACTCAGTGCTATACAGTCCAGTAGTTGGGCATCATCCGACAGTACAAAATTCTTCAGTTTTGAAAGAAGTTCAATGCGCTCTTGCAGCGCTATCTGTTTCCGAACGCTTGAAGTAATTGTCCCATTATTGTCAGTGGTATGCATCATCAGTATGTTTATTGCGTCAAAGATAAGCCCTTTTTTCTGCCGATTAACAGCGGTGGCGTTTAAAGGTTTTTCAAAATCCTTGCCTGGGTGATTCACTTTAAATAGGGTTGAAAGCCTGCAAGCAGGTCAGACTGTCCAGTATATGATCTGTATCGGCAAAAATGGAGGCGAAAAATTTTGTGCTTTGTGGCAGTTCAACCATAATTTTACCGGGCAATAACTTTTATCGTTTGCTTTTCTGTGTTTCAATTTGATGATTTAATTAATTTTGCACAAAATAAATGAATATGCGCACAATCAAATTAATACCGCTGATGACTGCAATAACTGCTTCACTTTTGTTTACCCAGTGTAGCAGTAAAACATTAAGTCCTGCTCCCACGCCGAAAACAGAGCTGAACCCCGTTGCTCCAGCAGTCCCTGCAGACAATCCGCCACCGGCTCCCAAAGACAATGTTGATGCGAAGAGTCAGCCCGAAAACATACCAGCTCCTCAAATGATTCCGGAAATTGCCCCGATGGAAGAAGGTCCGATTGAAGTTGGGTCAGAGACAATCAAAACCCCTACCAAAGAACAGGAGGAAACTATGCGCAAGAAAGTCGAAAAGTCAGTAGAGAAAAAGAAGAAGGGATAAGCAAGTTTTCAGAGCAGATGTCCCATAAGGTCTCTTTTAACCTCAAGATAGCTTCTGCTCTCCTTTTGAGCGGGCACTATAATTGGTATCCGTTCGGTTATTTCGAAGCCAATTTTTTCCAAAGCCAGTATTTTCAATGGATTATTGGTGATCAATCTTATTTTTTTTATGCCCAAATCCCGCAGTATTTCTACGGCGTCGCTGTATTGTCTTTCGTCCTCTTGAAAACCGAGGTGTAAGTTGGCATCGATGGTATTTAGTCCGTCTTCCTGTAATTGGTACGCTTTCAGCTTGTTTATAAGACCAATTCCCCTTCCTTCTTGCCTGAGATAAATCAATATACCTTTTCCTTCTGCAATCATTTTGAGTGATTGATGCAATTGTTCTCCGCAGTCACATTTTCTTGACGAGAAAACATCTCCTGTCATGCATTCAGAGTGTATACGAACAACCGCTGGTTCGGACTTGTTAAAATCACTATGTACCAGTGCGATGTTGGGCATAGGATCACCCGGATCACCTGCATAGGCAATCATCTTGAATTCACCGTATGTGGTTGGAAGTAACGCTTCGGCTTGTCTCATGATGAAAAAACAACAGTCATCCCAAAAGGTTTCAGATGCTGTCATAGTGCTGCTTTACACGGGCGTAAATTTCCCCTGAAAAGACGCTTTTACCATAGCTGCTCATGCTTTGGTGCAGATCTCTGGCGCTCAGCCAGTTTTTTGAAAGGAATTTGCCGTCAGCTGATTTTTTCCAGTTGAATTCATAATCGCCGATGTGCAGTAGTCTTCTCAATATTTCAGTCGTTTTTTCAGAGCTGTAGGAGTAAAAAGTGAAAGCTACAGTTTTTATCGGGTTATTCAGACCTTTCATCAGATCCGGCTCAAAACCATCTCCGCTGATGTGGCAGAAAGCCGGCAAGCCATATCGTTCAATGAGTTCATCAAGGGTTGTTATGATGACGTATTCTTGTGTTTCGTCAGCTGTCAGATTGCTGCTGTAGGGCAGAATGTGTTTTTCGTAAATACCATTATGGTAAAATTCGGCATGAAATGCGCCCACATCCTCATGAACCAGGACCACACCCGACTCGGGAGTAAACTGCCGACTCAATACGCCAAAATAATTAGAAAAGGGCTGTATCGATACCGTTTTTACAGCCATCTTTTCAAGGGTGGCGGTGATCTTGCCGGTTTGGTCTCCGAATACAAAAGCAAGATCGGAGGGGCCAACGAAATCGAAAAAATTAGTCGTGAGTTTCTTATTGCGGTTTGAGCTTGACATCTGAGTAATAATCTGTCGGGAATTGCCAATAAATGGCAAAAGTAAGCAAATCAATGAAAACAGATGCCATTGTCCAAGGCTATTCAAAAATATCTGTTCGTTTTAACCATGAAATATTTGATTTCCAATAGTATTAATATCGCATGGTGTAGTATAGCTGTTTTTGACTATGTGATATTTAACAAACTGTTCGAGGCTATATCGACAAAGTAATTATTACTTGCCGAATACCACTCACAAAGGTATTACACTAAAAAAAATGTGACGTTAGTAAATTGTTTTCAGAAAAATATTGTTTAAAAAAGGTGGTTTTGGCTTTAATTTTGCTCCAACTAAAGTTAAATTACCCTCCATTTTTCGGGGAAGGCCGCTGTTCTTCCGAGCCACTAAGTTGATTTTGTTCAGTTAAAACTGATTAAAGTCAACGTTACCATTTGCATATGTATTATTCAAATGAGAAATATCGCTCTGTGAAAAATGTGTAGGTCATCCCGGGTCTTCTGAAACGATTCTTTTTTAATCATAATTTACATACATGAAAGCGCCATTTCAATTCAAAACTTCGCCTATCACCGCGCTGATATTCATTTTGTTTTTCCTGTCGGCAGATCTTTCCGCACAAAATTGCAATAATGTTACAGACGGCGGTTCGATATGCTGTAGTCAGTCATCCAATATTTCGCCTTATGATCCTGAGCCAATAATCAGTATTCAGCCGGCCAGTGGTGGTGGAAATACTGCCATCGAATACATGTGGATGTACACTAACGATCCTTTCAATACCGTTTTTTCTACATGGAATGGCGCTCCCAATTCAAATTCTGCCAGCTATGATCCTGGACCATTGACTACCACCACATTTTTTGTGAGGTGTGCCCGTAGAGCTGGTTGTGCAGATTTTGTTACAGAATCAAATGTGGTCGTGATTACAATCGCACCATGCGATATCCTCAAGTCGGGTGGAAAAATTGCCGCCGACCAAAGCGCGTGCGGATCGCCATATGATCCCTCAACATTGTACTCGATAGCTCCTGCGTCAGGTGGGCCAAGTAACGCTCCAATACAGTACTCGTGGTACAAAAGCAATGTTTTTGAATTGTTTAATCTGTCAACTGGGAACTGGAGTATTATCCCGGGTGCTGCAGGAGACTCTCACGACCCGGATGCTGTCAACCAAACGACCTATTTTGTTAGGGTCGCGAGCAGAGATGGTTGTCCAACCTGGTTTGCATCTAATATACTCAAGGTTGAATTGTTTCCTGCCGTAAAAACGGAGGCAGTTGTAAAAAATCCACTTTGTAACGGAGATTCCAACGGCTCAATCGCTTTGACAATTACAGGAGGTACCGGACCATTTGTACTTGATTGGGCCGACCCTTCGGTTCTGCCAAATACATTTACGCTTTCAGGCCTAAAAGTAGGAATCTATAGTTATACCATTACCGATGCAAACGCCTGTCAGGAAATCAAACAGCTGGAGCTAAAGGAGCCGCTGCCTCTTCAAATCAGTGCAACTGGTAATGATATCAGTTGCTACGGAAACAACAATGGATCAGTATCTGTCCTGGCCATGGGCGGGACAGTTCCCTACAGCTATCTGTGGTCTGGTAACCATACTACTTCGTCTGTTACAGGTCTTGCGCCAGGCATTTATCGCGTCACAGTCACAGATGTGAATGGCTGCAGTAAATTTACTCAGGTAAGTATTGCCGAGCCTCCTTTGCTGGCGGTTTCAGTTGGACATTTAGATTTAACATGCTATTCCTCTGCAGATGGTGTTGCTGCAGCTACGCCCTCAGGTGGTGTTTCTCCGTATACATACCTGTGGAGCAATGGGCAGACTGATGCCATTCTCACGGGTTTGGCCGCTGGCACATATTCGGTTACTGTCGGTGATCAAAACAACTGTTTGGTAAGTGCTTCACTCGAAATTTTGCAACCGGATAGCTTTAATATCAAATCGGTTGTCGTCAACAACAAGTGTTTCGGAAATACACAGGGCAGTGTATCAGTATCGGTAAGTGGTGGAACTGGTGCATACGATTACAGCTGGAGCAATGGAAGCAATAACGCATTCATTTCTGCTTTACCTGCCGGATCATATTCGCTCACCATCAACGATGGCAACGGTTGCAGTGCCTTCAGAAACTATTTTGTCACAGAGCCGGGTAGGCTTGAGATTGCAATAAATTCCTTATCTGTTACTTGTAATGGCGAAAAAGATGGTGCGGCCACGGTTTCCATTCAGGGAGGAACTGCTCCATATTCCATTTTGTGGAGCAACGGTTCTACCTCTGCATCAATAAGCAACCTTAAAGCAGGTAATTATAGTGTGACAGTTGCCGACGCCAATCTTTGCAGCGTGGAAAGCACTGTAGTAATTGTTGAGCCGGCTCCACTACAGATTGTTGCGGGTGGTTCCAATATCAGTTGCTACGGGGAACAAACAGGATCAGTGGCTGTAATAGTGCAAAGCGGTGGAGTGTTACCATTCACTTATTTGTGGAGCAACGGCGCAACGACAAGTAGTCAAACAGGTGTACTCCCTTCCGGTAATTATTCAGTTACGGTAACAGATGCAACCGGTTGCACTGCCTTGGCAGTTGCCATCGTTACGCAAAATCCTGAACTGCTGATTTCAACCAGTGCAGTAAATGTAAAATGCAGGGGACAAAAGAACGGATCTGCCACGGTTTATGCAACGGGAGGATCAGGTTTGTATAC
>CANHEE010000005.1 GCA_947459655.1 Lewinellaceae bacterium | reverse complement strand
TAGCAAACGGGTTCCACCTCTTCCCATCCCGAACAGAGAAGTTAAGCCGTTTAGCGCCGATGATACTGCATCCTTGAGTGTGGGAAAGTAGGTCGCTGCCAATCTAAAATTAGTCCTTCGTGCATCCGCATGAGGGACTTTTTTTATTGATAACTCAGGTAAGGCAATAATTTTGGAAGGACTTCTCTAATTCCATATATTTTGTGCATTTCTGCCTCATTTTTGATGCCGTTGTGCATGTCCCTGTACTTAATAATTAGTTTAGCATGTTGATACCTACAATATGGATGGGCTGACAGAACTTCAAGGTTAACCGCGTTTATGTTGATTTTCTGTACTCCCTGGTTGAGAATAAGGTGTTTTCTGATTTTTTGAAAAACACTGTCCTGTAGTCCATAGGTTTCTCTAAGCTGCTCCACTGATGTAAACCCTCCGAGTTTTTCCCTGAATCGTACAATTTTCGACGCAATAGTCGGTCCTACTCCTGGCAGTTCCATCCATTTTTCGAAGGTAGCGGAATTAATTTCTATATTTCCGCTATATACTTTTTGACTCCTTTGATGTTTATTCTCAGTCCAAGTCGGGGATACTATTGTTGAAATTTTGATATACGGTTCTAGCTCATCGTAAAGCACTTCCGGAAAAGAGTATATTTTTTTCAGATCGGTTTTGCCTTTGAATTTCCCTCCTTTTTCCCTGTAATGAATGATTTGTGCCGCTATTTTAGATGGTATACCTACAAGTTGCAAAGAGTCTTGTGAAGCTGTGTTCGGATCAAAAGTGAAAGGTTCTGTCTTGTTATGTTGATTCTCCATATCGTCGTTCGGAAAAGTTTGCTTCTTGCTGCCGATTACAAGGTAGGGTTCGAGTCTTTGGTATTCGCTGGCCGAGAGTCCCCAGATTTTCCTGAAGTCTTCAGGTTTCCTGAATTTTCCGCCTTTGGATCTGTATTTGAGAATTGTGTTGATTAACTTTCCTGTCAATCCCAGTTCTGCTAATTCTTCCTGGGTTGCTGTATTAGGGTCAAATTCAAACGCTGAAATCCGTGTGATCTCCGGATGTGGAAGTGTGCTTTCTGATATTTTTAGCTCAGTGATGGAAGGATTCCCTGATGTCGGGCACAAATAATGATGTAGTTGTGGTGCGAGGAGAAGAACTAGCGTAATAGCTGCAAGCCAAACTGCAGAGTTGCGCTCTGTACGCGTAAAATAGAAGTAGTTTTTGATGTTGTTTTTCATGGTAGGTATTATTGTTTTTCATAATACAACAAAAATACAAAATACATGAAACCCTACAACAAACCTGTGTTAATTTTCGGCCCTGAAAACATTCTGAACCCCATCAAGCGTCTTAAGCGTTCGAATCACCATATTAAGCTGGTCTGTATTTACAACAATCAGTTCAATGGTGGCTTCAAAGTAGCCTTCTTTCCCCTCAATATGAAAAGATCTGATGTTTAGACCTATGTTTGAAATATTGGAAGAGAGCCTTTCTATCACGCCTACTCCGGTGTCTATGCCAATAATTTTCACTTTGGCAACGAAACTGGCCGAAGGGGAGTCTACCCATTCCGCTTTAAGTACCCTGTAGCCATAGTTTGCCATTAAATTTGAAGCATTGGAGCAAGAGGTGCGGTGAATTCTCATTCCAGATCCCGAAGTCAGGTACGCAAAAACGGTGTCTCCTGGCACCGGATTACAGCAGGTTGCAAGAGAATACTCATAGGTTTCTCCTGCCTGGCCGTTAATTATAAGCCTTGGCTTTCCCTCTTTTTTACGGGCAGTTCTTCCTTGTTGCTCGTTTAAAGAATCCGTTCCAGTTTTTTCTACTGGTAATATTTCGGGCTCAATTAGTCGATTTCCCTCAATTTTAAATTTCTTTAGGTCCTGCAGATTAACCTGCTCAAGGGTAATGGCAAAGAAGAAGTCTAATCGGTTGAGATAACCATAATGTCGGGCAAGCATATCTGCGTTGGTCTCAAAGTCAACTTTAAGGTGATCCAGTTTTCGCTCCAGCGTCTCCTTTCCAATTACACTTTGTCTCTTCCTCTCTTCCTTTAGTAATTGCCTAATTCTGGAGCGGGCCTTGCCGGTAACGACAATTTTTAACCAGTCTTCGGTTGGTTTCTGATTTTTATTGGGAATGATGATCACTCGCTCACCATTTTTTAGGACATAGCCCATGGGAACGAGTTTGTCGTCAACTTTTACGCCGCTGCACTGCGCACCGAGACCTGAGTGAATATGGAATGCAAAATCAAGTCCGGTTGCGCCCTTAGGTAGTACAATCATGTCTCCTTTTGGGGAATACACGAATACCTCTTCTTTGTAAAGGTTGGTTTTAAAGTCGTGGATAAATTCCAGCGCGTCACCGCTGTTTGTTTCCAGAAGTTCCCGTACATTATCAAGCCAGTTTTCGTAAACATCAGGCTGACCGGAATCATTGACACCTTTGTATTTCCAGTGCGCTGCGTAACCGCGTTCTGCGATTTCGTCCATCCTTTCAGATCGGATCTGTACTTCAACGAAGCGGCCTTCGGGACCTACCACAGTGGTGTGCAGTGATTCGTAACCATTTGATTTGGGCATGGTAACCCAGTCTTTGAAACGATCGCTAATGGCCTTGTAGACATCTGTGACGATGGCATAAATCTGAAAACATACTGTCTTTTCCTTTTTTTTGGGCACATCAACTATTATCCTAATCGCAAAAAGGTCGTATATGTCTTCAAAGGGTACATTTTTGGTTTTTATCTTATTCCAAATGGAAAATATTGATTTTGGTCTGCCAAATATTCTGTACGGCACACCCAAATCATTCAGTTCAGGAGTCAAATTGGTGATAAATTTCTCTACATACTGTTCTCTTTCCCTTAGGTTTTCCTGGAGTTTTCTAGCAATTTCGGAAAAGGCTTCAGGCTCATTGATTTTCATACAGAGATCCTGGAATTCCGTTTTTATGTTGTAGAGACCCAGCCTGTGGGCCAGCGGAGCGTAAATATAATCTGTTTCGGCAGCGATTTTCAATTGCTTATGGCGTGGCATGGCTCCTAGGGTCCGCATATTGTGCAGACGATCGGCCATTTTTATTAGTACAACACGCACGTCCTGCACAAGTGTGCCCAGAACCTTTCTGAAATTTTCAGCTTGAGGACTGGTAATATCGTATGCTGCATCCAGTTTTGTTAGTCCATCAACAATTAGGGCAACCTGGTTGCCGAAGATTTCCCTGATTTGATCCAGGCCTACATTGGTGTCTTCGACAACATCGTGAAGAAGTGCGCAGACAATTCCAGTTGCTCCAAGGCCAATTTCCTCTGCACAAATTCTTGCGACTTCAATAGGGTGGAATATGTAGGCTTCGCCCGTTTTGCGGCGCTGCGGCGCATGGGCATCAACTGCCATTTCATAAGCCTTGCGGATATTGTGTTTGTCTTCGGCGGTAAGTTCCACCTTGACATTGCGCAGTAGATTGCGGTATGCCCTTTGTATTTCCAATCTTTCCTGATCGGTATAGTGTGCAGCCTCAAAAACTTCTTCTACCATAAGACTCTATTAATTTACAATCAGAAACCGCATTTTCTGATATCAAATATAGCATTTTTATTCTGTAGATGCAAAATAAATTACTGAAAAACAGCACTTTTTGAAAAGTTTGCCGATGCAAATAAAAAGGCGCTGTACCGATGGGATCCACCGAACAGCGCCTGAGAAAATATCTAGCAATATCAGGATAGCTATCCCATTTCGGAAACTACCTCTGTCACTTCAGGAACCATTCGCTTCAACATGCCTTCAATACCCGACTTGAGCGTTACCGATGATGACGGACAACCGCTGCAGGATCCCTGCAGAATTACAGAGACTACTCCATTGTTGAAAGATTTGAATTCGATGTTGCCACCATCCATTTCGACAGCGGGTTTTACGTAAGTATCAATAATCTGTTTGATTTTCGTTGCAAGCTCGCCTTCAGTACCACTGTATTGTGCACTGATTTTATCGGATTCAATTTTGGCCATTGCCTCTGCGTATCCCTCGATAACAACCGTACCGTCTTCTTCAAGATAGTTTTTTATAAATTCCTTGGTTTTAAGCATGATGTCTTCCCATGCATAATTGAATTCCTTTGAGATGGTCACAAAATTATTGCAGATATAGACCCCCTTAACGTAGGGTAACTTGAACAATTCAGTGGCCATTGGCGACCATTCAACGGCAGATTCTGCTTCTCTGAAATCTGCTGTTCCTCTGAACAACATTTTATTGGTGACAAATTTCAGTGATTCGGGGTTTGGTGTCTGTTCGGTATATAGCATTACCGGACTTTTAACTGTTTCCATTTGATTTATATTAGTGAAGTTTAGTTTGTTTTCTTTAATTAAATCCTTGCATTCCAACAAAAAGAAGCGCATTTGGTTTTCGGTCGCGAAATCAATTTTGAATATTAAATTCTTCTGATTTGCGCACCGATGGCATTTAAGCGCTGATCAATGTGCTGGTAACCACGGTCAATCTGATTGATGTTCCGTATAATACTTTTTCCATTGGCGGACATAGCTGCGATAAGCAATGCTACTCCTGCACGAATATCCGGTGAACTCATTTCTATTGCTCTGAGCTGGTACTGTCTGTTGATGCCGATTACCGTAGCACGATGTGGGTCGCAAAGGATAATCTGGGCACCCATGTCAATCAGTTTGTCGACAAAAAACAGGCGGCTCTCAAACATTTTCTGATGGATCAGCACCGAGCCTTTTGCCTGCGTTGCTGTCACAAGTAGGATGCTCATGAGGTCGGGTGTAAAGCCCGGCCATGGTGAATCATAGACTGTGAGGATCGAGCCATCAATGAAAGTGCTTATTTCATAATTCTCCTGTTCTGGGATGTGGATATCGTCACCGATAAATTCCATTTTGATGCCCAGTTTTTCAAACACGCCGGGTATTACTCCCAGTTCAGGAATTGCGCAGTTTTTGATGGTGATGTCCGATTGGGTCATCGCCGCGAGGCCGATAAAGCTTCCAATTTCAATCATGTCGGGAAGCATTCTATGCTCTGTGCCTCCAAGTTGGTTAACGCCTTCGATGGTCAGCAGATTGGAACCGATACCGGAAATTTTCGCACCCATTTTGTTCAGCATTTTGCACAATTGCTGGATGTAGGGTTCGCAGGCGGCATTGTAAATTGTAGTGGTGCCTTCCGCAAGTACAGCCGCCAGTAAAACGTTGGCTGTTCCTGTGACGGATATTTCATCCATCAGGATATAGGCACCCTTCAGTCGCTTTGATTCTACAGAAAAATTACCGGACGACTCATCGTATCTGAAATGGGCTCCCAGTTTTTCAAAACCCAGAAAGTGCGTATCCAGTCTGCGCCTCCCAATTTTATCACCTCCCGGTTTTGGCAGAAATGCTTTTCCGAACCTGGCGAGTAATGGGCCGATCAGCATTACCGATCCCCTTATTTTTCGGGCGTCATTCTGATATCTTTCCGAAAAAAGATATTCTGTATCCAATGAACGTGCCTCAAAGCTGAAGGTGTCTTCGTTTATCTGTTCTACGCGAACCCCCAGGCCAGCCAGCAATTCTATCAGTTTGCGGACATCGGCTATTTGCGGGATGTTGCTGATCGTCACTTTTTCTTCTGTCAGGAGCGGGGCGCAAAGAATCTGAAGCGCTTCGTTTTTTGCTCCCTGAGGCTGTAATTCACCTTTCAGGCGAATGCCTCCTTGTACTTCAAACGCATCTGAAAACATATCGGGTCAGGTTTTTATTAAACCGCATTTTTTTGAAATAACTTTTTAAAAAATGCCGTATTGGGACAAAAGTACTGCTAATTTTTCACTTCGAAAGGTTATTGCCCGGGCATATTGGATATCCAATATGCTTTCCAGACCCTTATCGCGTTGCGGGCTTCGGTCGGGAACAAATATGTCGTATTGCATTTTTTTGTTAGGAAATGCAATGGTCCGGTGTTGACGATTCAGCTGCTGAAACAATGTCCAGGCTCCACGCCTCGGCTTTGTCCGCAAACAGTGCTTTTGTTCTCGCCCATGTTTGGATGAAAAGTTGCGATTGACGATAAGCCTCAAGTGCTGCTTCGTTTTCCCAGATACTCAGTGTGAAAAAAATGTTATTATGGGCGATTCCTCTAAGCAATTCCACATGCAGACACCCTTCCCGTGCCAGAATCTTTTGCTTGCTTTCTTCAAAAATCTGTACGAATTCGGCAGTTTGGTCGTTTCTGAAAGTCAGCTTTACGAGTCTTTTTATCATTTAGAAGCTTTTAGGGTTGCAATGATGATGACCTCCATTCTGAAGAGGCATTTTCCTCTGAAGACTACACTTCTGAACAACCACATCCAGAAACGACTATTTTCAAGTCCTGCGAAGAGACTAGCCGGGATTCTTACAGACGGAAACCAGTTTCTGATTGAAGAAAACGCAATGAAAGGGATGGTCGTTTTAAAATCATCAAACCCTCTGGATTTGAGGTCATTCATCACATCGGTAAAGGTTGTTTCATTTAGATGCACGCACTGTGCAGGGATTTTTCCTCTGAAAGAGCCATCGATAATTGTGGTAAAATCCGTCGGTCCAAAATATCGGTGTGGAATAACCATAATGAGTTGACTATTGGTTTTAAGTGCCGCAGTGATGGAGTCCAAAAAAATAGATTTGTCTTGAGGAGCAATGTGCTCATAGACATTGTCGAGAATTAAGTTGTCAAACTTCCTGTCAATTTCAAAACGAATGATGTTTCTCTGAAAACAATTTATTTTGCTGCCATACTGGTCGTCCGGAAATGATGGTGCTTTGATATCTAGTCCAAAAAGTTCTCTTGTCTGGATTCCTGATGCTGCCAGAGCGTAGAGGAAAGTCCCATCACCACACCCGACATCCAGCAGCGATTTGTTTTCAAGCTCTCTTCTGAACTGCTTTGCTATACGGGTCTTTATTGGAATGCGATCCTCAAAGTAGTTTTTCGCGGGTGAACTAAAGATTTCGTGGATGCGTCTGTAGACAAATTCATAGAGTTTCTGTCTTGCCTCGAAAGATGGCTCGCTCATAATTTCTACGTAGAACTTGTGTTCCATTTCGTAGATTTCCTGAAGTTTGTCAACCGGAATTCCACTTCTTTTGCTGATGGTATCGATGTAGGGAAATGCAGACACTTTTTATAAACTTACTGACTCAACTGAGCCGTGTGTACGAATGCATAGCTCAAACGAAAAAAAACGGATTTGGGTACACAGATGCTGTCTTAATCTCAGAAAAAAGTAACCCTCTTTGCCGATTCAGCTGAGTATTGTGTTGGTGTATTTTTAATGATCGACGGCCGGAAATTCATATCGCTGAAGCGCCTTTTTTGGGGCAATATTTTTCGTGAAAATCTATTTTTATCACGGGTATTAAATTGTAATAAGTTGGACAAATTATTTAACTTTGTACTTCTTTTTGAAGCAAAGAGAAATCACATCAAAAACCAGTAAAAGGTATGGCAGAGCAGGTAGAAAAATCATCACACATCACGGTTAAGGTTGGTCTAAGCGAAGATAAAATTCCGGTGAAAATGGAGTGGATGGCTGATGATGACCCTGCTGATACCGGCTGGACTGAAATCAAAGCCATGATGATATCTCTGTTTGACCTTGATACGAAAGACACCCTTCGCATTGATTTGTGGACAAAGGAAATGCGCGTTGATGAAATGGATCGTTTTATGTTCCAAACACTTCGCGCAATGGCCGATACTTATCATCGGGCTACACAGAACACAGAACTCGCCAACGAAATGCAGCATTTTGTAGATTACTTTGGCCGAAAAACCGGAATCATCTCTGTTGAGGGTTAATGCGGTAAAAAGTTAATCACTGAAAAAACATAAAACACAAACAAACCTAAAAACAAATGTCAGAAAAAGAAGAAGAAGGCCTGGTGTCCAAGGACGCTAATTCCAGAGGAAATTATGATGCCGGGAATATTCAGGCACTGGAAGGACTGGAGGCAGTGCGCAAGCGCCCCGGAATGTATATCGGAGGGACAGATGTAAGAGGTCTGCACCACCTGGTGTACGAGGTAATTGACAACTCCATTGATGAGCATCTTGCTGGTCATTGCAACAATATTTTTGTGACCATCCATCCCGATAATTCGGTCACAGTGAAGGATGATGGACGTGGTATTCCGACCGGAATGCACGAAAAGCTAAAGAAGTCGGCTTTGGAGGTTGTAATGACGGTATTGCACGCCGGTGGAAAGTTTGACAAGGACACTTACAAAGTGTCTGGTGGTCTGCACGGTGTAGGGGTTTCTTGTGTTAATGCGCTTTCCTCACATTTGCGTGTGGAGGTGCACCGCGAGGGCAAGAAATTTGAGCAGGAATACAGTTGTGGAAAGCCGTTGTACGATGTGAGGGTTATTGGAGACTCCGACAAAAGAGGGACCATCGTCAGTTTTAAGCCCGATGAGACGATTTTTGAAACCCTTGAATACAGCTGGAATACGCTATCCGTCCGCATGCGTGAACTCGCATTCCTGAACAAAGGATTGAATGTAACGCTGATAGATGAGCGCGACGTAGAAGAAGATGGTAGTTTTCACACGGAGAAATTTTATTCTGAGGGTGGCTTGAATGAATATGTGGAATACCTTGACGAGGCTCGAACAAAGTTGATTGACAAGCCTATCCACATTACAGCGAGAGATGAGGAAACCAATGTCGAAATTGAAGTGGCCATGAGCTACAATACTTCCTACAGTGAAAACCTGCATTCTTTCGTGAACAATATCAATACCCGCGAAGGAGGGACTCATGTAAGTGGTTTTCGCAGAGCGGTAGCAAGGGTTTTCAAGCAATATGGTGACGACAACAATCTCTTTAAAAAAATAACTGTTTCTGCCGAAGATTTCAGGGAGGGACTAACCGCTGTGATCTCAGTGAAGGTTCCTGAACCTCAGTTCAAAGGCCAGACCAAGGGCGAGCTTGGAAATTCTGAGGTGACCGGAGTAGTGTCGAGGGCGGTAGGAGATGTGTTGAAATTCTATCTTGAAGAAAATCCACACAAAGCCAAGTTAATCATTGAAAAGGTTGTTTTGGCGGCGACGGCACGACAGGCCGCGCAGAAAGCCCGTGAAATGGTTCAGCGCAAAAACGTGCTTACCGGAAGTGGCCTGCCCGGAAAACTGTCTGATTGCTCTTCGAAAGACCCCGCGATTTCGGAAATTTATCTGGTGGAGGGAGACTCGGCAGGTGGTACAGCCAAGCAGGGAAGGGACCGTAATTTTCAGGCGATTCTACCACTTAGAGGAAAGATTCTCAATGTAGAAAAGGCGCTTGAGTATAAAATATACGAAAACGAGGAGATCAAAAATATGTTTACCGCGCTTGGGGTAAGCATTGAGGAAAAGGAAGGAGAAAAAATCCTGAACATCGAGAAACTACGTTATCACAAGGTAGTCATCATGTGTGATGCCGATATCGATGGTAGCCATATCGTTACCCTAATCCTGACTTTCTTCTTCCGTTATATGAAGCCGTTGATTGAAAATGGCCACGTGTACATTGCTGCACCTCCGTTGTACAGAATAAGCAAAGGGAAGCAGTTCCGTTACTGCTGGACAGAGGAAGAGCGCAAACTGGCAACTGAGACGTATTCTGGCGGAAAAAATGACGATTCGGTAAAAATACAGCGCTACAAGGGTCTTGGAGAAATGAACGCTGAGCAGTTGTGGGACACCACAATGGATCCCAGCACCAGAACCCTCAGGAGGGTAGATATTGAAGATGCTGCAGAATGCAACCGAATTTTCTCGATGCTGATGGGAGATGAGGTGCCTCCAAGACGCGCATTTATAGAGGCCAATGCCAAATATGCCAAAGTTGACGCCTGATACACAGAATACAAACACCGCAGATGCCGCTTTTTCTCACATTGGAAAAGCGGCATTTTTTTTTGAGATATACCGCGAATACAATTGGTACATTCTCAATAGTCTTCATCAGGCCATTACTCACTCATTTATTTTACCGATAACTGGGATATTCCAAAATAAGATTGGTGTATCTTTGTTTTTCTCTTTAAACGCACAAATCCATGATTCCCGTCAGACTTTCAATACAAGGCGTGTTCTCTTACATAGAAAAACAGGAGATTGATTTTACCGGTCTAACGGAAGCCGGTTTGTTCGGAATTTTTGGTAAGGTTGGCTCCGGAAAGTCCTCTATAGTGGATGCCATCACCTATGTGCTGTATAGCAACAACTTCAGACTGATCAGCAGTGGCATGTTGTACAATATGATGAATCTGGCCTCTCAATCAATGCACATTGAGTATGATTTCAGGGTGGGGGATGCGCTGTACCGATTTTCGGTGAGTGCCAGAAGAAAGCGCAGTAATTTTGAAGAGGTTTCACCTGCAACAAGAAGCGCCTGCGTATGGGATACCCATCAACAAGATTGGGTTCCAATCGAGAACAATGCTGCTATCATTATAGGTTTAAGTTATGAAGACTTTAAGCGAGCCGTTATCATCCCCCAGAATAATTTCCAGGAATTTCTTGAGTTGAGGAGTGCTGAGCGAACGCAGATGATGCAGAAAATCTTCAGACTTGACAAATTCGATCTTTCCGATCGCATCAGACCCTTAAGAGATGAAAATAATGCTCAGCTGAGTGTTAATAGTACGCAGTTGAGCGATTTGGGAGATCTGAATCCGCAACAGATTGAGTTACTTGAAACAGAGCTTAAAGACCTTGAACTACAAATAAAGATCCGGGAGGATCAACTTAAATCGCTGCAGCTGGAGTCGGCAGAATGGTCAAAGTTGAAGAAACAAACTGAGGAGCTTTTTCTGAAAACGAAAAAGCTTGGATTGCTTAAAGAAAAAGAGGAGGAGTATATGGGTAGAAAGGCCACCCTGCAGGCCTATCGAAAAGCTTATATGTATATAAAACCTGAGATCGATCGCAGGGAAGAAATGATTGCCCGGATATCAAAACTGGAAACGGGTATAAGAAGCACTGAAGAGCAGCGCAAAAAACAAGAGGAACTGCATAAAGACATTGGTATTCGGCACGATAAAGCTAGGGCGGGCTTTGAAACCCGGGATGATTTGAAAAAAAAATCGGAAGACCTGGAAAAGTTGCTGAAGATACGTCTTGCAGAAGCTGAAATTGAAAAATTAATTTCGGGCAAGATAAAGGGTGATGGGCTCATCAGGGACTTGATGGAAAGCATAGAGCGCGGCAGGAAGGCTCTGAGCAAATTGCAAAGTGATCTGGCGGAGCTCAAGAGAAATGAAATTGATATCGCTACGGTATCAAATGTGCTCAACTGGTTTGAACGAGTGGAAGCAACCAACGCACAAATTTTGGAGGAAGAGGCCAGATTGAAAACGCTGCAGCATTCAACAGCAGCAACGTTGATGAAAAAGGTTCACCTGAACAAAGGTCTTCTTACAGGAATAGTCTCTGAAAGTACTGCGGATTTCATTGAACAGGAAATCTTTGCCGTCCGTCAAAAACTCGAAAATGACCTGAAATCGGTTCGCGACGACATGCAAAAAATTTCGCAAAAAATACTTTTGCAGGAGCATATTCTCGCCCTTCATGATGGAGAACCCTGCCCCTTGTGCGGCTCTGCCGAACATCCTGATCAATTGAAACCGGATGCTGAGCTACAAAAAATGTCCGACAGGTTGTCAACAGATGCCAATATGCTGGAATTGAGTTTGAAGGAGCTTGATCGCACAAAAGACGAATGGACGAATCTGAAATATGAAATCAGCAAGAATGATGCGTTTATCAACGAGAGTTTAGCCAGACTCGCTCAGCTGAGAAAACAGGCAGTGGATGAAAAGTCAAAATTTATCTGGAATGCTTTTTCTGATTCTGATCGTACAGCAGCTACAAGAGCCCATGATGAATATCAACGGCAAGCTGAGCAGAAAAAAAAGCTTGATACAGAAATAATTACTTTGTCACAAACACTTGACCACGACTCAAAAACCCTAACACAGTATCAGAATCGAATGCAGGAAATAAGCCTGGAAATTTCCGGTCATGTGGGTACAATTAAGGCGAATTCGCAATCGATGGCTTCCCCACCGGAATGCTATTTGAATGAGCCAACTGAAAGTCTTGAAACGCAATCAGCGTTGCTGATGAACGAATATCACAGTGCTGCAACTCGTTACGAAAGCATTCGCGAAGAGTTGAACAAGAGTTCACTTATCCTGGCTGAATTGAAAACGCGTTATGAAAGTGACATGCAGTCAAATGTTGATCTGCAACAAAAGCTTCAATCCATATTGCGGGAACTTCAACGTGTAATTACTGAATGTGGTTTTAACGACCTTGAGAAGGTTCGGTTATTGCTCGATAGTGGAATTGACGCCGATGATTTACAGCAGGAAATTGATACTTATTTTCAATCCCTGCATCAGGCACAGACAGAGTATGAAACTGCGTCAATAGAATTAAGTGGCAAAAACTATGATGAAGCCCGGCATCGGGATTTGGAAGGACGCATTCAGGTTTTACAGGCCGAACTTGACATTAATAAGAAGAGCTCCGGTGCGCTGGAAACAGAAATTAAGAGAAACAAATCCAATCTGGAGCGTCAGACTGTCTTACTCGAACAAAAAGTAAAGCTGGAACTGCGGGCAGCCAACATTCAGACACTGGAATCCCTTTTCAAGGGAAGGGCTTTTGTCAACTATGCTTCAGGAGTATACCTGCTTAACCTCGTCAACATTGCAAATGTCCGTTTCCGGAAAATGACCCAGGGGCAACTTCTTCTGCAACTCGATAAGGACAATGGTTTTGAAGTGCTGGATCTGCTAAACGATGGAAAAACCAGGAGCGTGCGGACTCTCTCCGGCGGGCAGAAGTTTCAGGCCGCGCTTTGTCTTGCCCTTGCCCTAGCAGACGGAATCAGTCAGGGCAATCATGAAAACTTTTTCTTTTTGGATGAGGGATTTGGCTCTTTGGACAAAGAGTCGATGCAGGTAGTTTTTGAGACCCTGCAGGCGCTGAGAAAAGAAAACAGAGTCGTCGGATTGATCTCGCATGTGGAAGAAATGCAACAGGAGATGAATAGCTACATTCTGGTGCACCGCGACGAAAAGAGGGGTTCCTGGCTGGAAGTCAACTAATCAGTTTGTAGGAAAACGAGAAAATAAAATTAAAAAAAACCGCCTATTAGTTCAGTGAACAACAAGCGGCTGAATTTTGTGATTTCGCCGGGATTCGAACCCGGGACCCTTTGATTAAAAGTCAAATGCTCTACCGGCTGAGCTACGAAATCAACCCTAAAAGTATCTTTTTGCCAAGCGTTTCCGAATGGCGGTGCAAAGATAGGGGTATTTGAAACATTAACAAATAAAAATAATTTTTTTTTAAAATTATTTGTCAGAAATCGTTCTTGTTTACTGGTTGTCAGTAGGTTATCTTCTAAGTTCAATAAAGCCCGTATATGTTTTATTGATTTTTAATAGTCGCAGACAATAGTAATAAGTGCCATCAGGTAGAGGTGATCCATTCCAGGTTCCATCCCATCCGTCAGCATTGGAATATCCTTTTTTATAATAAACCTGATTGCCCCACCTATTGGCGATAAACAGATCATTTTCTGGAAAATCTTCAATACCCTGAACGGAAAAAGTGTCGTTGTTGCCATCGCTGTTGGGGGAGAATCCATCAAAGATGATCATTTGCTGGCAACTGATATTGACAATTACCATTGCTGTATTTCGACCGTATTCGTTCTCGATAAAGTATGAAAAAGTATCTGCTATGCCACAGATTCCCTGGTTTGGAACATAGGTTACAGACATGTGACCCTTGCTGTCCTGTACGATATAAGCCGACCCTCTCTTGGGATTCTGGCGATAGCCGAGCATTTTCAAACTACAATTGATGGTGTCATTCTGAAGAATATCAATAGTGACCATCTTATCGGTTTTGGTAACCGCAAAGTCGTTTACAGCAACTGGCAGTCTTCTGCAGTTATCCACCGCATTACTGTCTTTTTTACAGATCACATACACGAATGTTGTGTCGCATCTGCCTTGCTTGTCGCAAATAACAAAGCACCCTTTTTCCTTTCCGATGGCAAGTCCGGTATATTTTACAATGAATTTGCTTCCTGTAATTTCGAAGACAACAGATTTGCCCGATTGTCCGGGACAGAAGTTGTATGCGGTGTCAATCATGCCCAAACCATTGGTGTGCAGGTGCACGGTATCGCTTTTTCCCGTAAAAACACTTCTGTACAATGTATCAATGCCATAGCCTACTTTCTTCGGTACAACGTGGAAAATGAAGAATGTAGTATCGCAACGATTGTTCGGATCACAAATCACCATGCATAGTTTTGCCGTGCCCAGCGTGTCTGCTTTTATTGTCAGACAACGACCATTAATAATGTATTCAATTGCTTTGTTTGTCGGGGGGCAAATATTGCTGATGCTGTACGGACCCTTGTTCAGTTCGCTCGTGTCGAGGCAATGGGTAAAGGTGTCGCCGATGTACAGTTCCATTTCTATGGTTTCTGATCTTACGGTATCGCTCTTCAGGGTGTCGCAATCGACATTCAGAATGATATTACTATTGCATCCCCAGAGTGTATCCCTGAATGCCACTTGGTGATTGCCTGTCGGTAAAAACATTGCAGCTTTTCCATTGCCGCAATTACTTATGGGTCCTAGGTATGCTGAACCATTCACCATAATTTTTACCTGTGAGAGATAGGAGATGTTCACATCCAGACAGATTTTGGCTTTTCCTTTACAGGAGTCTGCTTTTGCTGTAAGCGCACCCTGATAGATTGACGGACAATTGTCACAGGCGACATCCACATTTACCGTATCCGGGCAGACATTATTACCACGTTTCTGTAAAAAAACCAACCGGTGATTTCCAACAGGCACTCTTATTTTAGCAAATTGTCCGCAGGAGTCTTGAGCAGCAGCTTGTATCTTGCCATTCAGGTTCCAGCTGAAGGTAGAATTGAAGGTAGTGTAGGGGATTGTCGTGCACCATTCTGCTCCTAAGTTGCAATCCAAGCTTTGAAACTGATACCGGTTTTGGGCAAACCATTTGATACAGGTGTCTCCGCAGGTTCGGGTGCCGATTTCGGGACTTATCTGCATCGTGCAGTTGTTTGCATCGCTGATCATCAGGTTGTATTGTCCGGGTTTCAAATCTGAACGATCGGCGGGTTCATTTGCTGTTTTAATGTCAGTCCAGTCGAAATGATAGGGAGGTAAACCACCTTTCACATCTACTTTAATGTTTCCTTTGCAGGCTTCTTCTGACACGCTGTAGCTGGCCACAATGTAATCGCCCGGACTGACAGTAATCTCCTCTGATGATTTCAGACATTGGTTTTTATCAAAAAGCAGTATGGTGTAATTTCCGGGACGCAGTCGGTTTTTATCTGCTATTTTGTTGCTTGAATCCAGCACGAGAATGGAGGCGGGAAGATCAAATCCGGCAGGTAAGTTGAGGTTTGTTTTAAACTCAGGAAAATCACCCGGACATTTGGTGGGAGTGATTACTGCATTGATGATACCTTTGGTAAGGCTGTCGTTACCAAGTACAAAATGTGCAATGGTAATACATCCGGAAATGCTGTCTGTTACTGTGACAAAGTAATTTCCGGCCTTTAATTTCTCGATTATGTTATTTTTAGAGGGCAACGAATAGGTGTAGTTCCCACTACCACCTATTGCTTCAATGCGAACAGCACCATTGTTGTCGCGACAATCAGGTCGCTGCAGAATATCTGCAGATGCTGTAATCGTACCGGAAACCAGGATAATTATTTCTTCGATTTTTCTGCATGAACTACCCGATTTTGTCACTGTTACAAAGTGCTTTCCAGCGGTGAGCCCCGTCTTTTTAGCAGATGTTGTTCCGTCAGACCATAGGTATTCAAAACCTGCCTGTGTACATTCAGCTATTCCATCACTTCCGGCACAGGATGCCGCACTAATCATTGCATTGATGCTTCCTATTTCTGCATTATCGTTGAGCAGAATATTTTCTGTGATTGCGCAGGAAGGGTTGTCTTTGTCGCTTAATTTTACGGTATACTTGCCGGCCCGGAGATTGCCTAGACAATTAGTGGCTGAACCATTGTATTCCCAGGAAAACAGTGCGTCGGCAGGACTGGTTTCAAGACATATTTTTCCATTGCTTTCGCCGCAGTCCGGGTTTTTTATGGTGACACTGACGATGGCCGGTTTTATACAGTCAGAGCTGTCAACGGGCATTACATCACAGATTTCGACTTTGAATTTAATTCCATTTGTGTCCCATTGTGCACAGGTTGACGACAATTGTTGTATGACATCGGCAAAAGTGGTTGTACCTGACACAATCGAGTTGGGGCTAAAGCGGCTATCGTAAATAACCCCATGTATGGTGTACTTCCCTGTTTCATTGACGCTGAACAAAGCATTGGTGGAGTAGCCTTCAACAATCTGGCTTTTATTGCAAAGTAGGTATATCTTACTTAGTCCTACCGGTATAAAATCTGATGTCAAGGTACGCGCGGAGAGGGTTGTCGGCGCATTTTTCAGGCAAACCACTTTTTTATCTGCCTGGAGTGTTGCGAGCTTTGCCGCCTGTGCAATCTTTGTGATTTTCTGTGATACAGTAGATGCGTTTCCGCACAGGTCAGTAGCTGTCCAGAGACGCATCAAAATGGTATCGCAACCTGATAAGGTTTTTGATTCTGTTAATGCAACATTTACTTGTTGTTGGCAGTAATCTGTGGCCTCGATTTGCGGAGCCTTGGGAAAGGGTTGGTTGTACGCAATTGTCATTGTGCTGGGTCTACTCTTGATAAAAGGTGGACGGTCGTCGATCACTGATACCCGTTGTGAGAGAGTTCTGATATTGCCGCACTGGTCTCCAATCTCCCAGTTCCTGATGATATCGTAAGTCCCTGCACATTTTCCCTGGGTGGTCTTACGGGATTCTTTGATGTACGGCTGTCCATCGCAAAAATCCTTGAATTCAGGAAGCTGGTTGTCGTCAATTGCAGATGCACAATCTACCGTGATATCGGGTGGGATATTCCAGACGTCAGGAGGGGTAATATCAATAAATTTGATGTAGAGACTTACCTCAGATTTGTTCCCGCAAGCATCAGTAGCCATCCAGGTGCAATACTTGAAAAGGATGAAACCATCATTTTTGCAGTCACCCACTTTTAAGGTGTTGTCCTTAAAAGTAACTATCGGATTGTTGTCGCAATTATCAGTTGCATAGACATCTGTAGGCGTGAGGCAGAATGCGAATCTACAATCAAGCAGCAGTGTGTCATTGTGTTTCTTGCCAATAAGATCGGTTCTGGTAAATGTTATTTTCGGTGCTTTTGTATCGGCTAATCGGATCTTTTGTGTTCTGATAGTGGTCTGGCCGCATTTGTCCCTGGCGGTCCATTCCCTGAGGAGGATTGGGCTGTTTGGGCAGGATCCGGGAACAGTCGTTTCCGACGAAAGGAAAACAGTTACAGGCAAACACGAGCCTCCGGCCGAAGGGGGAGTAGGTACAGGAATATTGTCACAATCTACTGTTATGTTTGGCGGAAACGTGATGAACGTCGGCTGTGCTGCAACTTCATACCGAAAGAAAAACATAAAGAATAGAACGCCAAAAATGCAGGGTATAGTTTTGGGATGGGCTTTTTGGAAGCCGTAAATTACGCTCACTGGATTTGGGAATTATTTTTGTTAAATAAAAGAAAAAGATCTACCCCAAAAGAATCTTTGTCGCGGTAAAAAAGGCTTTCTCCAATTAACTGAAAATGTGTTTTTTAGGTGTACAGTTTTGCTGATAATTTGTGGTTAACACATTATCAATTATCATAATGACAAAAAGCGTACCGAATACATTACAGATTTTTTTTATTTTAAACATTCAACATGTGTTAACAGAGAAATTTCCGCATGGGATTAAAAGGTGCCCTCTTACTAATTTGATCAATTGCTGCCTTTCAATAAGTTGTTTTTGGTAGAAATAAACAAGTGTTCTGGTTTGCGTTTTTAAGTAGTCTTTGGCGAATCGAACCCCATTTTTTCGGAATTAGGTCTCTGTGTTCTGTTGTTTTGAATTCTGCCCCGAATTGGTATGAATTACAGATTAATATTGGATCGACCTTATGGAAATGCTGTTCTTGGGCCGGGATCCAAGAAATGGCTGAGTACAGGATATGGGATCTTGAAAAAACTCCTATCTTTGGGATACTTCAATTGAAAACGGCCCCTAATGCCGTATTTTTTATAAAACTGATATGAAATGAAAAAATTAGCCATCCTCATGGTAGTAACTTTTCTGACTTCCGCTGTCGTCTACAGTCAGACAGAACCCAAGTCAGCTGCTCCAAAAAAGGAGAAGAAAATGGAGAAAAAACAGCACGGACAGCATGCCGAAAAGATGATTTATGAGTGCCCGATGAAATGTGTGCCGGCCTCTGAAAAGCCAGGAAAATGTCCAAAGTGTAAAATGGATCTTGTTGCGGTGAAGCAAAAGCACAAAAAGAACTGATTTTCTGTAGTATTGGACTATTTTATTCCTACAGACGACTTGCAAGTCAACAGGATACTTGTCGGTTTATCTGCTAAAGTTATTTCTCTCAGCATTTAGACAATGCCCGGGTCATGTCATATTGCTGACCCGGGCATTTTATTGAAAAAAATAATAATACACGGCCCTTTTATTTGCGATTTCGGGTGTAGTGTAGTGCTTAAAATTATTAATCCATATTGATTTTGGTGCTGCAGTTACATTATTTCCAGTAAAAATGACTGCAATAATAAATGTAATAAATATCTTAGCACGTCGGGAATTACCGGTGAAAAACACCCCTGTTTTTCGCTGAGGTATTCCTGCGTAATGATTTTACTACTAACAAATGCAATAATTATGGCAATACTACCTCCGATTAATTTCAAAAAGTGGATTGATGAAAATCGTCATCTGCTCAAGCCACCGGTGGGCAATCAGGTCGTTTATCAGGATACCGAGTTCATTATTATGGTTGTTGGAGGTCCCAACGCCCGGAAGGATTTCCACTTCAATAGGGGAGAAGAATTTTTCTATCAGATTGAAGGCGATATGCAGCTGCCCATCCGGGAAAACGGAAAAACCCGAATCATCGATATTAAAGAGGGCGATATTTTTCTTTTGCCTGCCGGTGTGGAGCATTCGCCTCAACGCAAGGCCAATACAGTAGGAATGGTTATCGAACGAAAAAGGGCAAAAGAGGAATTTGACAATTGTACATGGTATTGTGAAAAATGCGATGAGGAGTTGTATAGGGCAACATTTCATTGCGATGATATCGTGGAGCAGCTGCCAAAACTGATGAAGTCTTTTTACGAAAGTGAGGAATTGCGCACCTGTAAAAAGTGCGGTGCAGTAATGGAGGTTCCTACATTGAAAGCGTAGCCCAAACATCAATGCTTTTGCCTCCTGAACCGACGGTTCGTCTGTGCCATCAACAAACAATTCCAATGAAATAATTAACGGCACAACTTATCGAGTGATGAGATGTATCCAGAAAATACTGAAAATCAATGAAAGATTCTCAAGCAGAATTATTAAGACAAATTGAAGAAAAATATAGGGCCATCGATCAGAACCCTACTGTTCACCTGGAGGGTTTGTTATGGTCAAAACCCATCACTTATTGGGACTATATTCAGCCTGATGCACTGCTCAACTTACAGGTGCAACGTACTACATTACCCGACGAAATGGTGTTCATTGTGTATCACCAGATTAACGAGCTTTTGTTTAAGATGATTATCTGGGAGATTGATCAGGTGAGCAATGCGGTTGAGGTTGCGGCCACTTTTTTCACTGAAAAACTCGGGAGGATAAGTCGCTATTTTGACATGCTGGCCACTTCATTTGATATCATGGGAGATGGTATGGAACTTGAACAATATTTAAAATTCCGGAATACCCTCACTCCCGCAAGCGGATTTCAGAGTGCCCAATACAGAATAATCGAATTCGGTTCAACAGAGCTCATTAACCTTATAGATGCCCGTTTTCGTACAACCATTGACAGAAATACACCATTTGATCATGCCTACGACCACCTCTATTGGCAGGCTGCTGGAAAAAATTACGAGACAGGTAAAAAAACGACATTGATTCGGCTGTTTGAAGAGCGCTACAAAGAGGAGTTTCTGCGCAAAATGGAAATGTACAATACCACCAACTTGTGGACAAAATTCAAACAACTTCCTGAGGAGGTGAAAAATGATGCAGAATTGGTAAAGGCCATGCGGCATTATGATTATACCGTAAATGTAAGCTGGGTCATGGCCCATTACAATGCCGCTGCAAAATACCTTGGACAGGGCGAAGCCACAGGAGGCAGTGACTGGCGAAAGTATATGCATCCTAAATACCAAAGGAGAATCTTCTTTCCTGATTTATGGTCTGAAGAGGAGTTGCAGCATTGGGGTCAGAATATCTGAAAACGAAGCCGCGAATGCGCGAAGATTTTTTCGCGCATTCGCGGCTTTTATAATTTAGTAACACATTAAATCAGCCTTTCAGCTTACTTTTTAACCACTACTCTGGTGGTAAATGATTCGTTTGCTGAACGAACAGTGATGAAATACATTCCATCTGGTTCATTTATTTCCATTTCACTGAAATTATTTGTGCAATTGATGGACTTCAGGATTTGTCCCTGAACATTGCTAAGCATTATGGAGGCAGAGGAGAGTTCTGTCCTGGAAAGGTCAATAATCAACTTTCCGGAAACAGGATTTGGATAGAGTTGGCATTTGTTCAGTTTGGTTTCCTCTTTGATGTCCAGTATTCCAGGATTCCATTTGTAAAGGCCACCTGTTGTTTTAGGGTTTCCACCCGCATATCCGGTGTTCATATCTTTAAATTCCAGTCCGTAGTACTGGTTTACATCGTCGATTTTAATCCATGTTTCGCCTTTGTCAATAGAGTAGGCGCTTCTTACCGCTCCACTCGCTGTTGATGTAACAAAAATTCCGGTGCCTGGAACAGAGACGATTTCCGGGAAAGGCCCGTTCGCCGATCCACTCATTTGTGTCCAGGTTTCACCACCATCAATCGTCTTGTATGGAACCGCCTGATTGGTAACAGCAATTCCTGTGAGCTTATCATCCAGAAAACTCAGACTGGCGATGGTTGCAGTCGTATCTATTTTTGTTCTTCTCCAGTTCTGGCCTTTGTTGTCTGATCTGTACAAGTAACCATTCACTGTAGGATACCATACCGTGCTGTCCTTGACAACCAGCGGATTGTAGTTGTAGTAAGTGCCGTTTTCAGGGAGTGTGTTGGCAGGAACATTTGCTGCGGGAACCTGTGTCCAGGTAGTTCCACCATCGTTGGTGGTGAAAATTTCATTGGAGTCGTCGTTGTTACTGGTCGGGTCTCCAAAAGCCAATCCATTGTTCTCATCCCAAAAATGCAGGGCATTGGGGAAAGAATTGAAGTCAAAGAAAAGAGTGCTTGGAGCCTGCTGCGTCCATGTGGCACCTCCGTCAGTAGTTTTGTATACCGCACCCGGAGCGGCAGGATTGGAGTAAACGCTGACGTAGGCGACTTTATCGCTAATTGCGAAAATATCGCTGAAATACTGTTTGGTTCCCATCCCCTTTACGGTGCCTTTCTTGAAGGTTACACCGCCATCAGTACTTACTGCAAATTCATGTGTCGGCGATGTTGATCCACTCACGCACCAGACCACATCTTTATCTACGATTGATATCTTTTCAACGTTAACTGCAGTCTTCAGCAATCCTGCATTCAAGGCAGTCCAGGATTGGGCTGATATTCCGGCACCGATACCGAAAAACACCATAATAAGTAGTATTTCTTTTTTCATTTGTCTGAAATTTTTAAGTGTTGATGAATGTAATTTTCCAATAAAGGCCTAAAAGTAAAATTTATCTCCAAAATTTACCAGTATGCAACAAAATGATCGGTAATTTTTTTTGTAAATAAAGCACTACATTTGTGCAAAACAATGGGATGAAATTTGAGGACTATCAAATATCTGAACGCATAAAGCTGAATCTGGAAATGGCGGGATTCAAAAGGCCCACCGACATCCAGTTCAAAGCAATTCCCTCTATCATGAAAGGGGAGGATGTACTGGCGGTCGCACAGACTGGTACCGGTAAAACAGCGGCTTTTGCCATTCCAATATTGAATAAGTTGAGCGCCGATATTCGTGCGGGAAAAGTCAAAGAAGGCGTGTGCTGCATCGTGATGGTGCCTACCCGTGAACTTGCCATGCAGATTACTGCAGTTTTTAATGCGCTCGGCAAGGGCACAGGTGTCAAAACGCTATGCCTGTATGGCGGAGTTGAGCAGGATAGACAAATTGAGCGGTTGATTCAGGGTGTCGAAGTTTTGATTGCAACTCCGGGAAGGATGTTTGATCTCATCTATCAAAAACACTTGAAAATTACGCAGGTGGAAATCCTGGTCCTAGATGAAGCTGATAGAATGCTGGATCTTGGTTTTTACAAAGATATTCTTGACGTCAAAAAGTTTTTACCCTCACGGCATCAGACGCTTTTTTTTTCAGCAACTATTGACGAAAAAATCAAGGATGTTGCCTACTCCCTGGTCAAAAACCCCATAAGAATCCAGGTTTCCCCTAAAGATCCAGTTGCTAAAAATATCGTTCACTCCATCGCATTTGTGGAAATGGACGATAAGCGTTTTTTTCTGGAACGCATCATTAACAGTCACCTACAGAGTAAAATGCTGGTTTTTGTCCGCACAAAAGTTCGCGCCGAGCGTGTGAGGTTGGCCATGGAACGCGTGGGTATCGTTGCGCAGACCATTCATGGCGACAAGGAGCAGACCCAGCGAACAGAAGTAATGGCCGATTTCCGCGCCGGTACCCTAAAAGTGCTGATTGCCACTGATGTCAGTGCCAGAGGCATTGATATTTCTGATGTGGAATATGTAGTCAATTATGATATGCCTGACGTGCCCGAAAATTATGTCCACCGCGTTGGCCGGACCGGAAGGGGCACAAAAAAAGGCTTTGCAGTTTCCTTTTGTAGTGCTGAAGAAATACCACTTCTGGAAGCCATCGAAAAATACACGGGTACCCGAATTTCTATACTTGATATTGGTGCAAAGGATTATCGGCAAACGGTAGATTTTTCTTTGGATACAACTGCTTCAGACCTCAGAAGATTAATGGAGGAGGTAGAGGCTTTTGAAAGCAGAAAAAAGAAAAAAAAGAAATAGCACAAACAGATTTGCAGATAATACATGTATTCAACTTCCCTGAAACTCTCTTTACTATTCCTGCTCAGTGGATTAATGTTCGGCTCAACTGCACAGTATATCCTAAAAATTGAATTTGTCTCACAGACAAGGGGATATCGGGAATCCGTTCTTTTCGAGGAAGGCCAAGTGAAGATTGTTGTGCAAAGCGTAGAGGAACGAATAGATACTACTTTCATGATGGATCCAAATGATTGGAAAAGGCTGAAATCGATTGTAAATACCCGTTTTTTTAAAGAAATGCCCAAATGGAGGGGTGTTTCAGTTGCCAGCGCTACAGACCGAGCAAGGGCATCGACCGTTAATGTCTGGGCAGGACAACGTTCAGCTACCTCACAGCCATTTGACAATTTTGAAGCACCCAAAAAACTGATGCCGATTATTGATTTCGTTAGAAAGTATCGGCAATCAATCAGTTTGGACTAAGCGCTTTTCTTTCCCACCAAAAAATATAGTACGGGGAAAATGGTGATTACAAAAACAGCTGCCACAACCACTACAGTCAGATGGATAATTTTTTCAGTTTTCATTTTTTTAACACAATTATAGCCGTGTAGTATGAACTGAAAATCAAAGTCTCATTACCAATTGGTTAAATATGCTATTTCGTATTCGTGAAATTGAAAAAGCAGACCCGGAACGCCGGGTCTGCTTTTTTTGCAGCGCATGATTGCTGTATAGCCAGCCGTAATTTTTTATAGGGTAATCAATACCTGTACTGCTCATTTTTGAATGGTCCGGCAGCAGGAACGCCAATATAGTCAGCCTGCTCTTGAGAAAGTTCCTCAAGTTCCACACCAATTTTCGCCAGGTGAAGACGCGCAACTTTCTCATCCAGGTGTTTAGGTAAAATGTAGACATTGTTGTCGTATGCTGCGCTGTTGGTCCACAATTCAATCTGCGCCAATGTCTGGTTTGTAAAGGAGTTCGACATTACAAAAGATGGGTGCCCCGTTCCACAACCAAGGTTTACAAGGCGGCCCTCGGCGAGTACAATAATATCTTTCCCGTCCACAGTGTACTTATCCACCTGAGGCTTGATTTCTACTTTGGTATGTCCATAAGCACTGTTCAACCATGCCATGTCGATTTCGGTGTCGAAGTGTCCAATGTTACAGACGATGGCTTTGTCTTTCATGGACTTAAAGTGCTCTTCGCGCAGGATACCCACGTTGCCTGTGGCAGTTACCACGATGTTTGCCTCTTTTACGGCATTGATCATTTTTTTAACTTCAAAACCGTCCATTGCAGCTTGTAGTGCACAGATCGGATCTATTTCGGTGACGATTACACGCGCCCCTGCTCCTGCAAGAGAGGCAGCGGACCCCTTTCCAACATCTCCATATCCAGCAACAACGGCAACTTTACCGGCCAACATGACATCTGTTGCGCGACGGATAGCATCCACACAAGATTCCTTGCAACCATACTTGTTGTCAAACTTGGACTTGGTTACAGAGTCGTTCACATTGATGGCCGGAATTGGCAGCGTGCCGTTTTTTACACGCTCATACAAACGGTGAACACCCGTGGTGGTTTCTTCGGAAATACCTCTGATGTCAGATGCAAGGTGAGGGTACTGGTCAAGGACCATATTGGTCAGGTCGCCACCATCATCCAATATCATATTCAGGTATTTGTCACCTTCAAAAGCATTCAAGGTCTGCTCAATGCACCAGTCAAATTCCTCAGCAGTTTGTCCTTTCCAGGCAAAAACAGGGATGCCCGCGGCGGCGATGGCTGCGGCAGCGTGGTCCTGAGTGGAAAAAATATTGCAGGATGACCAGCTTACTTCTGCGCCGAGTGCAACCAATGTTTCGATGAGTACTGCGGTTTGGATGGTCATGTGTAGACATCCTGCGATGCGTGCGCCTGCAAGGGGTTTACCCTGACCGAATTCTTCTCTCAGTGCCATCAGGCCCGGCATTTCTGCCTCAGCCAGTTCTATTTCCTTCCGACCCCAGTCTGCCAGATTGATATCTTTTACTTTGTATTTGATGGTTGCTGTTGCTGACATCTTAAATTGTTGATGATGAATAAATGAATTTGACAAACGAAAAACAGAAAAAAACCAAAGTTGTTGTGGCCTTTTTCCTAATTTTGCCGCAAAGGTAAGGTATTCCAACGGCAATTTGCATAGAGGGTACCATAATTTACGATGTGGTACTGCGTATCGCATTCAATTCGGTAAATATGGACGAGAAAAGGCACAATCAGGAGCCGGAAAAGCAGGAAATTGATGATTTTCTGAAAAACCCCGATCTGGAGGCGTTTCGTGGTGTGGTTCAAAAAAAGAACCCCATGACAGAAGCGGAGCTTTTCGATATCCTTTGCGATGAAGTAGCAGATATGATGGTCAATAGAATGGATTATCTTCTCGGCTTAATGTACCGACTTGATGTACCGGAGCGAAAGATAAATGCAGTACTGATTCCGGGATATCCCGAACCTTCCAATGTAGCGCTGGCCCGCCTGATTCTCGAAAGGCAGAAGGAGCGTATGCAGTCCAAAAGAAACTACAAACCACCGATTATCGATGAGGGCTGGGAGTTTTAATTCCGGAACCAGAGAAATCACAACTCGGAAATATGAATTACATCGGAGAGCATTTATGGCCCGGAACGGTAGGGCGGATTTTTATTGTACTGAATTTTCTGGCAGCCATCCTGTCAATGCTATCCTATTATTTTGCCGAACAGCGCATTAAAAATCAGGCAGAAGAGGGTAAAAGTTGGCTTCGTCTGGGAAGGGCATCATTTGGAATTCATGCGCTTAGCGTGCTGGGCTACGCATCTTGTATGTTTACAGTAATGACCTGTAAGTACTATGAGTACCAGTATGCACAACAGCATGTGTCAGACGAACTGCCGTTCAGTTATATTTTCGCCGCCTTTTGGGAAGGACAGGAGGGTAGTTTTACGCTGTGGATGTTCTGGCACATGGTGCTCGGTTTTGCTGTGATGCTGAGAGCAAAAAACTGGGAAGCACCGGTGCTTTCGGTCCTGGCCGGAATTCAGGTCTTATTGGCCAGTATGATTCTGGGAGCGTATTTTGATCTTGGATTTGCGCAGTTTCGTCTCGGTAGCAACCCATTGCTTTTACTGAGAGATGTGATGGATGCCCCCATATTCAGCAAGGCTGATTATGTGTCGCTAATTAAGGGAAACGGACTTAATCCACTGTTGCAGAATTACTGGATGACCATACATCCCCCAACGCTTTTCCTGGGCTTTGCCAGTACTTCCATTCCATTCTGTTTTGCTGTAGCTGCACTGTGGAGAAATGAGCATAGGGAGTGGCTGAAGACAGTTCTTCCATGGGCTTTGTTTTCAGGTGCAATCCTTGGAACCGGAATTCTGATGGGGGGGGCATGGGCTTATGAGGCGCTTAGCTTCGGTGGCTACTGGGCTTGGGATCCCGTTGAAAACATGTCGCTGGTGCCTTGGTTGATTTTAATAGCCGGAATCCACACCAACCTGATTGCGAAAAATACAGACAATGCCATAAGGAGTACATATTTATATTATATACTGTCTTTTATCCTCGTCGTGTACTCCACCTTCCTCACCCGCAGCGGTATTCTGGGTGACAGTTCCGTGCATGCTTTTACCGAGATGGGACTGGAGTGGCAGCTTGTTGCTTTCCTTGGGGTATTCACTTTACTGGGTTTCGGTCTGTACGTTTACAGGAGCAGGCAGATTCCTTCTTCCGAGAAAGAGGAAGCCACCGGGAGCAGGGAGTTCTGGATGTTTATTGGTGCGCTAGTGCTTCTTTTCTCTTCCGTTCTGATTACTTTCACCACTTCTATTCCGGTATACAATAAAGTTTCAGAGGCATTGGGTAAGCCATTGAATTGGTCGCCACCTGTGGATGCTATCGCGCACTACAATAAGTACCAGTTGTGGATAGGTGTGTTTGTAGCCTTGCTGAGTTCATTTGCACAGTATCTCAGGTACAAGGAACTTAGTTTTGCCTCATATCTGAAAAGAGTTGCTCCTCATTTGCTCATCTCACTGGTGTCGGCTATTTTACTGACCCTTTTGGCTGCGCAGTGGATAGATGCCCGTGCATGGCAGTACCTGTTGCTTTTGTTTACCGGAATTTTTTCCGTCACTGCCAATGCCACCTACCTGTGGGCATTCATGCGCAGCAATCTGAAAGCAGCGGCTTCAGCCATAGCGCATCTGGGCTTCGGATTGATGATAGTAGGGATTCTCGCATCTGGCCTCAATAAAGTATTTATCTCCTCTAATCCATTTGCTCAGGAGGGGCTGATTGAGGGTGAAGAAAAGGAATTTTATCAGAAAAATATCCTTCTGATGAAAGGCTCGCCGATGCTGATGTCGGGTTACACAGTTACCTACACCAGGGACACCATGTGGGATTTCACCCGGCGGTTTGAAATCAACTACCGTAGAATTGATCCTTTGGGTGCTGTTTTGGAGGACTTTAATCTTTATCCCAATGTTTTGTACGACAAAACTTTTTCCAAAATTGCCGCTTCCAACCCATCTACCAAGCATTACTGGAACAAAGATATTTTTACACATGTCTCTTCACTTCCCAAGGCGGACCTTGATCCGAAGTTCAGAAAAGAAGAGGAGGACAGCCTGAAATACATGCCTCAGATGATGAGATTTGGGGATACACTTTGGATGTCCGGATTTGATGTCCGGATTGTTGAGGTTAGTATGGATCCTCAGGTAAGCAGTTATAAGCGTGAGGAAAACGACCTTGCAGTGGGGATGAAAATTGCGGTACACAAATCGAATACGGACTCAGTCTGGTACGCCAATCCTGTCATCGTCCTGAGAGACAATCAGGTGTTGAGTTTGCCAGAGGCGATTAATCAGCTGCACCTCAAAATCAGGATTCCTGAACGCATTTTTGATCAGATATTTGAAGATGACCGAAACCTTAAGTACGTTGAGCACGAGATGCTGCCGGGAGATGAAATTGACATCCGCGGCACTAAAATAAAATTTACAGATTTTGACCGAAAGGGATCTCATCCGGCATACCGGGCTGAGAATGGTGATGTTGGTGTAAATGCCGTTCTGGAACTCAAGAGAGCAGGCCTTAAGGATGAAATCAAACCGCTTTTTGTTATCCGGAATGATAATCCATTCACGCTTAAAGACCAGTCTGTTGGACTTGGCATTCATGCAAAATTGCTGAACATCAATCCGGGAAAGGGTTCCGCGGTCATTGCAGTTGCAGAAGGCAGCGAAGCATCACGTATGCTGCCATTGGAAATAGCCGAAAACATCCCTCGTAGCGATTACATCGTATTGCAGGCCATTGTGTTCCCTGGCATCAATTGTTTCTGGATTGGTTCTGTACTGATGATGATTGGTCTTGCGATGGGCTGGGTGAGACGACGGTTAATGAATCCAGGTTCATCAAACTGAAGAATTTAATTCAGTACTGGATTGATTTTATAGTGCGCCGAATAATATTTTGCATTCATCTGAGTTGTTTTTGTCTGATAATTCTGCTGTATTCAGGTGTTTGCGACGCCTGGTTGTGTTTTTTTTTCTGAAAGGAAAGATATTTTTTAGAATCGGATAAAAAAAATACAAAAAAATTTGGCCTTAATAAAAATAAGCGTATCTTTGCACCGCTTTTACGAAAGAAGGCATTTCAAAATAAAATTTTCTTCACAAAGAAGGTATGAATCAGAAGATAAGAATAAAGCTAAGAAGTTACGATCACAATCTTGTAGATAAGTCTACTGAGAAGATCGTAAAGACAGTACGCACCAGTGGCGCTGTCGTGGCTGGACCGATTCCGCTACCCACTGAGAAAAAGTTTTTCACAGTGTTGCGCTCTCCTCACGTCAATAAGAAGTCCCGTGAGCAGTTCCAGTTACGAACGCACAAGCGTTTGATTGAAATTTATACACCTACTCAGAAAACGGTAGATGCACTTTCAAAGTTGGAGTTGCCAAGTGGTGTGGACATTCAGGTAAAACTGACGTAATAGTTCCAGTTAATTAAAAAATCAAAATCAGGAACGTTAAGTTATTTTTTGGTGGATTTGCTCAAATGATGCACTAAGTTGAGTAAATCGAATTAGCAGAAAAATAATACTGACTTTTCGTATTTTCTAATAAGATCATAAATCTTATCACAGTGAACGGTTTGATCGGAAAAAAAATCGGTATGACCAGTGTGTTTGACGCAGCTGGCAATTCCGTCGGAGTAACAGTGATAGAGTTGGGTCCCAACGTAGTGACACAGGTTAAAAGTGTTGATACTGACGGTTACGACTCTCTTCAGTTTGGCTTCGGAGAAAAAAGAGAAAAAAGTACTACCAAGCCCGCTATGGGCCATTTTGCCAAGGCCGGCACTACACCAAAACTCAAATTGAAAGAGTTTCGCGGTTTTGATGCCGCATCCAAAGGCCTTGGTGAAAGCGTAAACATTACTGATGTTTTCAGTGAGGGTGAAACGGTCAATGCGGTAGGAACGACTAAAGGTAAGGGTTTCCAGGGGGTTGTAAAGCGCCATGGTTTCGGCGGTGTGGGCCAAAGTACGCACGGTCAGCACAACCGTCTTCGTGCTCCGGGTTCAGTGGGTGCCTCTTCATATCCTTCAAAGGTCATGAAAGGTATGCGCATGGCAGGTAGAGATGGCGGTGGACAGGTTACGACTAAGAACCTTAAGATTGTTAAAATATTTGCTGAACAAAATCTGCTACTTGTTAAAGGATCCATTCCTGGACACAAAGGTGCAATTGTAATCATCGAAAAGACCAGTAAACTATAATGAAACTCGATATCTTAAATATTCAGGGCGGAAAGACCGGACGTACTGTTGAGCTTCCGGCAGATGTTTTCGGCATCGAGCCAAATGAGAACGCAGTATATCTTGCGGTCAAGCAGTACCTAGCCAATCAGCGTCAGGGTACGCACAAGTCTAAAGAAAGAAGCGAAATTTCTCGTACTACCAAGAAAGCATTTCGTCAGAAAGGCACAGGCGGAGCTCGTCGTGGTGACATGAAATCGCCGTTGGTTTACGGTGGTGGACGTGTCTTCGGTCCAAAACCTCGTGACTACTCCTTCAAACTAAACATGAAAGTTCGCCAGTTGGCCCGTAAGTCTGCTTTTTCCAGTAAGGCTACCAATGGTCAAATTATGGTTGTTGAAAACATTGCCTTTGATGCGCCTAAAACCAAGGATTTTGCAGCAATGTTGAGGAATCTCAAGGTTGCAGACAAGAAGGCATTGGTGGTTACGCCTGAGTACGATGCCAATGTTTACCTTTCAGGACGCAACATGCCAAGGGCAGGTGTAATGGTAGCGGCTGATGTCAATACCTATGCCATCATGAATGCCAACGCATTGGTGCTGACTGAAGGTTCAATCTCAAAAATAGTAGAAAACTTTGCTTAATCAATTACAGCAATGAAACAGATTATAATCAAGCCGATCATTTCGGAAAAGTCAACAAGTGGTGCCGACACACTGAACAAGTACGCTTTTGTTGTAGCCAAAGATGTCAACAAAATCGAAATCGGAAAAGCTGTTGCCGCTTACTACAACGTTCAGGTTGTAGATGTAAACACAGCAATCATGCCGGCAAAAGCCAAATCACGCATGACCAAGACCGCGGTGGTGAAAGGCCGCAAGCCTGCTTATAAAAAAGCAATCGTTACCCTCGCAGAAGGAGAGAGCATTGATGTTTTTCCCTCAGTAGAAGATACCGATAACGCATAATTTGAATTCTTAACGCAGTAAATTAAGTCAAAATAACAATGGGACTTAAAAAATATAATCCGACCACCCCGTCGCTTCGCACAAAAGTATCGAACTCTTTCAGCGAAATCACAACGAATGAGCCTGAAAGAAGTCTGCTGGCGCCGATGAAAAAATCGGGTGGACGTAACAGTGAAGGTCACATGACCATGCGCTACTTGGGTGGCGGTCATAAGAAAAGATACAGAATCGTTGATTTCAAGCGCAACAAAGATGGTGTGCCTGGAACAGTGAAGTCGATCGAGTACGATCCGAACCGTACTGCATTTATAGCACTTGTTGCTTATGCTGACGGCGAGAAGCGTTACATTATCGCACCGAAGGGGCTCAAAGTAGGGCAGACCATTGAGAGTGGAAAATCTGCAGCTCCGGAATCCGGTAATGCGATGTTCCTATCTGATGTGCCATTGGGTTCTCAGGTATATGCTGTCGAGATGCAACCTGGTAAGGGTGCAGCTCTGGCGAGAAGTGCAGGTACGTATGCGACCCTATTGGGTAGGGAAGGCAAGTATGCCGTTCTTCAGATGCCTTCAGGTGAGGTGCGTCGTGTATTGCTGACATGTAAATGTACCATAGGTTCGACATCCAATCCTGACCACAACCTAGAAGTTTCTGGCAAGGCAGGACGAAGCCGTTGGTTGGGACGTCGTCCGAGGGTTAGAGGTGTAGCAATGAACCCGGTAGATCACCCAATGGGTGGTGGAGAAGGACGTTCTTCTGGAGGTCACCCAAGGTCACGTACCGGTAAGCCGGCGAAGGGATTCAAGACACGCAGTAAGACGAAGTCATCCAACCGTTTGATCATCACGCGCAGAAAGACAACCAATAAATAAGAAACCAGGCGTAAATCGCATTTAAAATTCATACAAAATGCCACGTTCAATTAAAAAAGGACCTTATGTTTTTCACGCATTACTTGAAAAAGTAATGAAGGCTAAAGAAAGCAATAAGAAGCAGGTGATCAAAACCTGGTCTCGTGCATCCATGATTATTCCTGATATGGTTGGTGAAACCATAGCAGTGCACAACGGGAAGACTTTTATTCCTGTTTATGTGACAGAGAATATGGTTGGTCACAAACTTGGTGAATTTGCACTTACACGTAATTTCCGTGGTCACGGTGCTGATAAAAAGAAAAAGTAAAATTAGTTCTGAGCGTTTTGTTTGTCATGGCTAATTCCTGACAAACTGTTTCAAACAATCTAACAATCATTCAATAATGGAAGCAGTTGCGAAACTAAGAAATTGTCCGATGTCTGCGCGTAAAATGCGCCTGGTCGTAGACCTGATTCGCGGAGTAGATGTAGACAAGGCCTTGAATATTCTTAAATATACCAACAAGGAAGCCGCTATTTGGCTTGAGAAGTTGGTACTTTCTGCCGCGAACAACTGGCAACAAAAAAACGAAGATACAGAGCCTGAAGGCCTGTATATTAAGACCATCTGGTGCGATGAAGGAACGCAGATCAAGCGTTTCCAGCCAGCTCCACAGGGTAGAGCGCATCGTATCCTGAAGCGTCGCAATCACGTAACGGTAATAGTAGATACGCGCGTTTCTGCTTAATTTATTCAAAATTAAACTATTAGATAATATCCATGGGTCAAAAGACGAATCCGATCGGCAATCGCTTAGGTATCATCAAAGGTTGGGAATCTAACTGGTTCGGAGGCAAAGATTACGCTTTAAAAGTTGTAGAGGACGAAAAAATCCGCAACTATATCAGAGCTCGTATCGCTAAAGGTGGAATCGCTCGCATAGTAATCGAGCGCAACCTAAAAAGAGTCACTGTAACCATTCACACTTCACGTCCGGGCATCATCATCGGAAAAGGTGGTCAGGAAGTTGATAAGGTTCGCGAAGAGTTGAAAAAACTTACTGCGAAAGACATCCAGATCAACATCGTTGAAATCAGAAAGCCTGAGCTTGATGCTGCAATTGTTGGTGAATCCATCGCCAAGCAGATTGAGGGTCGTATGAACTACCGTCGTGCCATTAAGGCTGCTATTCAGTCTACAATTCGCGTTGGTGCTGAAGGAATTAAAGTTCGTATCTCTGGTCGTTTGAATGGTGCTGACATGGCGCGCTCTGAAGAGTACAAAGAAGGCCGTACGCCTCTACATACGCTTCGTGCTGACATCGACTATGCACACGCAGAGGCACAGACCGTTTATGGAAAGATTGGAATCAAAACCTGGATTTGTCGTGGTGAAATCCTTACCAAAGTAGACCTTTCGCCGACTGCCGGTGTAGAAGCCAAAGGTAATGGCCAAGGAATGGGTAGCGGTGACAGACGTGGTGGCGGAGATCGTCGCGGTGGTAATGACAGAAGAGGTGGAAACGATCGTCGCAGTGGCAATGACAGACGTGGCGGTAGCGGTGACAGACGTGGCACCGGAGGTCGTGACAAAAAATAATTAAATCATTTAACTTGTTCATAGTTATTCCCTACAGGGAAACCCTATAAAATTTACAGACAATGTTAAGTCCTAAGAGAATAAAATACCGCAGACAGCAGAAAGGGAAGGATAAGGGTATAGCTCACAGAGGAAGTACCATCAGCTTCGGATCTTTCGGATTAAAAGCGATCACAGGAGCCCGTTTGACCAACCGCCAGATTGAATCTGCACGTATTGCGATGACGCGTTTCATGAAACGAGAGGGTCAGGTTTGGATCCTGATTTTCCCTGACAAGCCAATCACTGCTAAGCCGGCAGAGGTGCGTATGGGTAAAGGTAAAGGTTCACTGGATCACTATGTTGCGGTTGTAAAACCAGGTCGCATCATGTTTGAAATTGATGGCGTACCTGAAGAAACAGCTAGAGAGGCTCTTCGCCTTGCGGCCCAGAAGTTGCCGGTACTGACGAAATTTTCCATTCGTCCGGACTATACTGAAAATTAATCCTATTGTTTTTCCATAAGGATAAAAATTTATATCAAAAATGGCAGTTAATTTAGAACTCAATAATTTTTCTGATAGCGATCTCGCCACACAATTGCAAGATGCTCAGCGCGAGTATATGTCCCTAAGACTTGACCACGCTACTCAGGGACTAGCGAATCCGAACGAGATTAAAGTAGCCCGTAGAAACGTAGCGAGAATTAAGACGGAGATTCGCAGACGCGAATTGGCGGCAATGACACCGGAGCAAATAGCGAATCGTTCAAGGATCCGATTCAGAAGAAGATAACATTGATGGACCGATTTGTCCATCGTTTAAGTAACAACTTATTTTTCAAGAAATAACAATGGAAAGAAAGTTAAGAAAGACCAGAACAGGGATAGTAACCAGCAATAAGATGGAGAAAACCATTACGGTTTCTGTGGAGCGTAAACTACGCCACCCTATTTATGGTAAGTTCGTAAAAAAGAGCAAGAAATTTCATGCTCATGACGAGAAAAATGAATGCGGTCCAGGCGACATGGTTAAAATCATGGAGACACGTCCAATTTCTAAGACTAAACGTTGGAGATTAGTCGAAATCGTAGAAAAGGCGAAGTAATTTGTTTTTTCGCGCTGCTTAAATAATTATTCGATATTTATTCAAATCCATAAATCATGATTCAACAGGAATCCAGATTAAGAGTAGCAGATAACAGCGGTGCAAAGGAAGTTCTTTGCATACGTGTACTTGGTGGAACCAAGCGTCGTTATGCCGGTATTGGAGATAAGATCGTTGTGACGGTAAAAGACGCCGCCAGTAGCGGTGTTAAAAAGGGAACTGTTTCCAAAGCTGTTATTGTGCGCACGAGGAAGGAGTTCCGTCGCAAGGATGGTTCTTACATTCGTTTCGACGACAATGCTTGTGTGTTGCTGAACAACTCTGATGAACCTCGTGGTACCCGTATTTTCGGCCCTGTGGCACGTGAATTGCGCGATCGCGACTATATGAAAATTGTTTCATTGGCTCCGGAAGTACTATAAACTTTACACGGAAGTCTCTGCAAATTTAAAATCAATTTATTGTCATGTCCAATACACAGAAGAAAACCCGTTTCGCTCCGAAACTTCACGTAAAGAAGGGTGATAGTGTAATCGTTATTGCCGGTGCAAACAAAGGTCAGACTGGTGTGATCACTCAGGTTTTCCCAAAGGAGAACAGAGCAATCGTTGGTGGCTTGAATGTCAAGGTGAAGCACACCAAACCAACACAGCAAAATCCGGGCGCAATCAATGAGATTGAGATGCCTATTCATATCTCCAACCTAATGCATGTTGATGCTAAAACTGGTGCTCCGACTAAAATCGGCCGCAAGGTTGAAGATGGTAAAATTGTACGTTATTATAAAAAATCAGGCGAAATCATTAAATAATGAGCTACGTACCAAGACTAAAAGTCAAATACAGAGAAGTTGTTGCTCCTTCGTTGATGCAGCAGTTCGGTTACAAGTCCGTGATGCAAATTCCTAAGCTTGTAAAAATCAGCATCAACCAGGGTATTGGTGATGCAACACAGGACAAAAAGCTAATCGATAATTCGATCCAGGAGTTGTCGGTGATTGCCGGTCAAAAGCCTGTTTCTACCAAGGCAAAGAATTCTATTTCCAACTTTAAGTTGCGTGAGGGCATGACCATCGGTGTTAAGCTAACTCTACGTGATGAGAGGATGTATGAGTTCCTTGATCGTTTGATTACTGTAGCGTTGCCGCGTGTTCGTGACTTCCGTGGTATCAACGAGAAGAGTTTTGATGGCCGTGGTAACTATACTATGGGTATCACTGAGCAGATCATTTTCCCTGAAATTGATATTGATAAAGTGAATAAGATCAATGGTTTTGACATTACTTTTGTCACTACCGCAAAAACTGATGCTGAGGCGCTTGCCCTGCTCAAGGAATTGGGTCTTCCTTTCAGAAATCAAAGCAAACAATCTTAACCATTTCTAATACATTTCATAATGGCAAAGAATTCCGTTATCGCACGTGAGCGCAAAAGACAAAGGCTTGTAGCTAAGTATTCCGCTTTGCGTGATCAACTAAAAAAAGAAGGCAACTTTGATGCATTGGACAAGCTACCACGCAATTCATCTCCTGAGCGTCTTCACAACCGTTGTCTGTTGACCGGTCGTCCCAAAGGTTATATGCGTCAGTTCGGCATCTGCCGTAACATGTTCCGCAAAATGGCCAACGAGGGCAAAATACCGGGTGTAACAAAAGCCAGCTGGTAATATTCATTTAATTCAATTTGTAAATCGTTTCAAGTCAATATAAAATGGCAGTAACTGATCCAATAGCAGATTTCCTTACTAGAATTAGGAATGCACAACAGGCAAATCACCGGGTTGTTGAGATTCCGGCTTCCCGAGTAAAAAAGGAAATGACTAAAGTATTGTACGACCAGGGTTATATCCTGAAGTACAAGTTTGATCAAGAAACAGGCAAGGGCGAGGTCATCAAAATCGCCTTAAAATATGATACTGTTACGAAGCGTCCTGCGATTACTGAACTGGGTCGCATCAGCCGTCCGGGTTTGCGTAAATACGTGAAAGTTGACGAGTTGCCTCGTATCATAAATGGTTTGGGTATCGCCATCGTTTCTACGAATAAAGGTATCATGACAGATAAGCAGGCGCGCACCGCAAACTGTGGTGGAGAATTGCTTTGTTATGTTTATTAATATAATACTCTAAACTCGAATATACAAAATGTCACGTATAGGAAAAGCGCCAATTGCGCTCCCGGCTAAAGTGGAGGTAAATGTTAGCAAAGGTAACCTGGTAACTGTTAAAGGTCCTAAAGGCTCACTCTCCCGTCAAATTGATCCTGATATCACTCTTCGTCAGGAGGAAAGTACCCTTTATGTTGAGCGTCCTACTGAGCAGAAGCGCCACAAGGCTATGCATGGTTTGTACCGCGCTTTGATTTACAACATGGTTCACGGCGTTTCTGAAGGATTTGTTCGCGAGCTTGAGGTAGTCGGTGTGGGTTTCCGTGCAGCCAATACAGGTCAAATGCTTGAGTTGACCATTGGTTATTCTCACCCTATCATGTTTGAACTACCAACCGAGGTTAAATTAAGTACTATTACTGAAAAAGGAGCGGCACCGGTAGTTAAACTAGAGTCTATTGACAAAGAATTACTTGGTCTAGTGGCGTCTAAAATACGTTCATTGCGTAAGCCTGAACCGTATAAGGGCAAGGGTATCAAGTATAAGGAAGAAATTCTCCGCCGCAAAGCTGGTAAGACAGCCGGTAAGGGAGGTAAGAAATAATAGTATATCTGTGTCAAAATCAGATGAATTAACATTATTATTCAAAGAAAGTATTATTATACTTTTCTCAAGGCAAAAAAATAACAATGCAAATTAGTAAATCACAGAAGAGAACCAGGATTCACTACCGCGTTCGGAAAAAAATTACTGGAGTAGATTCCAAGCCACGTCTTGCTATTTACCGCAGTAATAAGTCAATCTATTGCCAGGCGATAGATGATGTTAAAGGACATACTATTGCAGCTGCTTCATCTAGAGAAATTACTGCCACTGGTAAAAGCAAGGTTGAGCAGTCAGTAGAAGTTGGTAAATTGATTGCCAGCAAACTGATGGCGATGAAAATTGATAAAGTCTCCTTCGATAGAGGTGGTTATCTATACCATGGCAGGGTTAAAGCAGTAGCAGATGGCGCCAGAGAAGGTGGGCTACAATTCTAATTAATTAAAGCAATTTGTAATTTATACAAAAAATGGCAAGAGATCAAGTTCAAAGAACCAAACCCGTATCTGAAGACGAACTAAAAGAAAAACTGGTTTATCTTGGGCGTGTAACGAAGGTTACCAAAGGTGGACGTACCTTTACCTTTTCAGCTGTAGTTGTTGTGGGTGACCACAATGGCACCATTGGTCACGGTTTGGGTAAAGCCCGTGAGGTATCCGATGCGATCACCAAAGCGGTGCAGGATGCCAAAAAGAATCTGGTGAAAGTCCCGGTACACAAGGGAACGATTCCTCACGATGTTCACGGTAAGTACGGTGCAGGTAAAGTTTACCTTAAGCCCGCATCTGATGGTACGGGAGTAATTGCTGGTGGAGCGATGCGTGCAGTTTTGGATATGGTAGGCGTGCACAACGTACTGGCTAAGTCCAATGGGTCTTCCAATCCGCACAATGTTGTGAAAGCGACTATCAATGCTCTTTCCCGTTTGAGATCTCCGCAAGAGATAGCACGTGTCAGAGGCATATCAATGGAAAAGTTGTTCAATCACTGATTTTCGCAGAACGGTTTATACAAAATTTTGAATAGCAATGGCTAGAATTAAGATTAAATACGTTAGAAGTATTATTAAGAGACCACAGGATCAGAAAGATACTATCTTTGCTCTGGGTTTTCGCAAACTGAATCAAGTTGTTGAGCATGAAGCCACCCCTCAAATTATGGGGATGGTGAAAAAAGTTGCTCATCTAATCGAAGTTCAGGACTAATATACAGGTCTAGAATCTGTAGGAACAAAATTACTAATTTTATAAAGCATATAAAATGGAACTTCATAGCTTAAAACCTGCAGCAGGTTCAGTTAAGAAGCGCAAAAGAATTGCGAGAGGACAAGGATCAGGTCATGGTGGAACAGCTACACGTGGTCACAAAGGGGACGGTTCACGTTCCGGTCACTACACAAAGCGTAACTTTGAGGGTGGTCAGATTCCTTTGCAAATGCGTTTGCCTAAAGTTGGCTTCAAAAATGTCAACGGTATTGAATATGTGGTACTAAATTTGGATAGATTGGCGCACATTGCCGATTCCCACAATACCACGACAGTTGATTTTCCCATGTTGCTTAAAGCCGGTATTGTCAGACGGACAGATGTTGTCAAGATTCTTGGAAAAGGGGAATTGACCAAGGCGCTGAACGTTTCAGTGCAAGCCTGTTCTGATTCAGCAAAGGCGGCTATAGAAAAAGCCGGTGGAACAATTAATATCGTTAAATAATTAATATTCTTTAATGAAAAAGATAATAGAGACCTTCCGCAATATTTGGGGAATCAAAGAACTCAGAGACAAACTCCTATTTACAATAGGGATGCTGATGATTTTTCGTCTGGGCTCATTCGTTGTTCTTCCAGGTGTAAATCCAAAGGGTATTGACAGCGGATCGACAACGGCGACCGACTTGTTGGGTCTTATCAACAACTTCACAGGTGGTGCTTTCAATCAAGCTTCTATTTTTGCTTTGGGTATCATGCCGTACATTACGGCTTCCATCATCATACAGTTGCTTGGGTTTGCTGTTCCATATTTTCAGAGACTACAGACCCGCGAGGGCGAGTCAGGCAGGAAGAAGCTCAATCAGATCATGCGCATTCTGACAGTGGCCATCACTCTGGTACAGGGTGGAGGCTATTTGACATACCTTATTTCTAAAGAGGGTGCGTTACTACCAGGTATTTCCCATGGTTTGTTCTACCTAGTTGGTATCATAGTACTTACCGCAGGAACAATCTTTGCCATGTGGCTTGGTGAGCGTATCAATGAAAGAGGTATTGGAAACGGTACATCTTTGATCATCATGACAGGAATCATGTCTCGTTTGCCTAATGCTTTGATTGCAGAGTTTCAGGCTAAAATAGGCGGCCAGGGTGGTGGACTTGTAGGTTTTGTGTTTGAAATCGTTTTCCTGCTTGCGGTGATCATGGGTGTTATTATGCTTGTTCAGGGTGTGCGACGCATTCCAGTTCAGTTTGCCAAAAGAATGGTTGGCCGCGATTCTGCGACCATGCCGGCTGCTGGCAACCGCGATTACATTCCTTTGAAGGTAAATACAGCAGGCGTAATGCCCATCATCTTTGCGCAGGCGCTTATGTTCCTGCCTGCGACAATTGCCCAATTTGCTGGTGGTGAAAGTGTTGCAGCTAGTCCAATTTTAAGGGCTCTGCAGGATTTCACCTCTGTACCTTACAACGTTATTTACTTTATTTTGGTATTGGTTTTCACATATGTGTACACCGCACTTGTTGTGAATCCTCAAAATTATGCTGAATATCTTCAGCGCCAAAATGCTTTCATTCCTGGAATTAAACCTGGTGAGAGCACAGAGCACTACATTGACAACATCACAACGAGGATTACACTCCCTGGAGGTATATTTCTTGCGTTAGTGTCTATAATGCCTGCTTTTGCAAAGGTTTTAGGAATCAATAATGCTTTTGCTGCATTCTTTGGAGGTACCTCTTTATTGATTTTTGTAGGTGTAATTTTGGATACACTACAGCAGATTGAGAGTCATCTTTTGATGCAGAAGTATGATGGTCTGATCAAGGCAGGTAAAATTCAGGGCCGGTCGCAGAGTGGACTGCAGCAGATCGGTGGATTTTAATTTACAGTACAGAAAAAGTTCTGTCTTATACAGAATTGCATATACTTCACCATAACCATGTTTTTTAAAAGAACTGCAAGAAGAGAAGTCTTTTACAAGACTGATGAGGAAGTAGAAGCAATCAGGAAGAGCTGTCTCATGGTGTGTGATACACTGGCGCATATCGGTTCAATAATCAAGCCGGGTGTGACAGGTACACAAATTAATGCTGCTGCTGAGACATACATACAGGATTTGAAGGCCATTCCTTCTTTCAAGAATTATAATGGTTTTCCCGCTGCGTTGTGTGTTTCGGTTAATGAACAGGTAGTTCACGGTTTTCCAACAGATTATGCGTTCCGTGACGGTGATATTGTTTCCGTAGATTGTGGAGTTTATTTCAATGGCTTTCATGGTGATGCCGCTTATACTTTCGCAATTGGAGAAGTTCACACAGATGTGATGCGCTTGTTGAAGGTTACTAAAGATTCATTGTATAAGGGCATTGACAATGCGATTGAGGGCAAAAGAATAGGCGATATATCTTTTTCGGTTGAAGAATACTGCAAAAAATATCACTTTGGTGTGGTTCGAGAATTAACAGGCCATGGAATTGGAAGAAATCTTCATGAAGAGCCTGAAGTTCCCAACTATGGTCGTAGAGGATCAGGAATGGTTTTGAAATCTGGATTGGTAATAGCCATAGAGCCCATGATTACTCTTGGTAAGCGTGATATAGCAACATTGAGTGATAACTGGACTATAGTGACTAGGGACAGAAAACCCGCTGCACATTTTGAGCATACGGTTGTGGTCAGGAAGCAGAAAGCAGATATATTATCGGATCATTCCAAGATAGAGTCTGCGATAAAAAATAATCCTGATTTGCGTGAAATTTAGGTTAAAAGTTTAGATATTTGCACTCCAAAACCAAAAGTTTTAGCTTGTCGATTATAAATACATTGTAATCAATGGTTTATAAATACAAAAAACCTTAAACAGGAGGTTAAAAAAGTAAAATGTCAAAAATAGGTTTAATTAAACAGGATGGAATCATAGAGGAAGCACTTTCCAACGCCATGTTCCGGGTTCGTCTTCAGAATGATCATGTGATCATCGCCACTATTTCAGGAAAAATGAGGATGAATTATATCAGAATTCTGGTAGGAGACAAGGTTGCTGTTGAGATGTCTCCATATGATTTGTCAAGAGGTAGAATTACCTATAGATATAAATAAATCAGCGTTTGTACAATGAAAGTTAGAGCTTCAGTAAAAAAGCGTTCTGTCGATTGCAAAATCGTAAGAAGAAAGGGTAAGTTGTTCGTGATTAACAAGAAGAACCCTAAATTTAAGCAGCGTCAAGGTTAATAATTGTGATGCTGGTTTGTATTCATAAAATCAATAAATTTATTAAGTAGCACATGGCACGTATTGCAGGTACTGATTTACCAAGAAATAAGCGTGGACTTATTAGCTTAACATACATCTACGGAATTGGCCGTTCGACTGCTGCCAAGATTCTGCAGACCGCGGGTGTTGATGAGAACATCAAAACCGCTGACTGGTCGGATGAGAACATACGTTCCATCTCCAAGGTTATAGCAGATGAATATAAGGTAGAGGGTGAATTACGCTCTGAGGTGCAGTTGAGCATCAAGCGTCTTATGGACATCGCGTGTTACCGTGGTTTGCGTCACCGTAAAGGATTGCCTTTGAGGGGTCAACGTACTCGTACCAACGCACGTACTCGTAAAGGTAAGCGTAAGACTGTAGCAGGTAAGAAAAAAGTAACTAAATAATAGTTGGTGAATGGCCGGGTTACAAAGTTGATCAACTTTGAATGGTAGCCGCCTCACATTGTTCACTGATTTTTTAATTAAAAAAACATCATGGCTAAAGCAGTCAAAAAAGTAAAGAAAAGAATCGTTAAAGTTGAGCCGGAAGGTATAGTCTACATTCATGCTTCTTTTAACAACATTATCGTTTCTATCACCAATAAGACCGGACAGGTTATTTCTTGGGGTTCTGCTGGTAAGGCAGGTTTCCGAGGTTCCAAAAAGAACACTCCTTATGCTGCGCAGTTGGCTGCAACGGATGCTGCGAAAGTTGCATACGAAGCTGGAATGCGTACAGCTGAAGTGTTTGTTAAAGGTCCTGGATCTGGACGTGAATCAGCGATACGTTCAATCGATGGCGCGGGTATCAAGGTGTCCATCATCAATGACGTGACGCCGATTCCTCACAATGGTTGTCGCCCTCCGAAAAGAAGACGCGTTTAATTTTATTCAGTAACCACATTTGCAAGTCAATATATTTTAATATACAATGGCAAGATATAGAGGTCCTAAGTCCAAAAAGTCCAGAGCTTTTGGTGAGTCAATCTACGGATTTGACAAGGCTTTTGAAAAAAGAAAATACGCTCCGGGTCAGCATGGCCAGGCGAGAAAAAAGAAGCAGCGTTCTGACTACGCAGTCCAGCTGATGGAAAAGCAGAAGGCCAAGTATACTTATGGTGTACTTGAGCGTCAGTTTCGTCGCACTTTTGAGGCAGCTACGCGTCGTCACGGTGTAACAGGTGAGGAGTTGATGAAGTTGCTTGAAAGCCGTCTTGACAATGTAGTTTATCGTCTAGGCCTTGGTTCTGGTCGTCGTCAGGCTCGTCAGATTGTTAACCATAAGCACATCACAGTTAATGGTGTAGTGAACAACTGTCCATCTACGATGATTCGTCCGGGCGATGTTATTGCTGTACGTGGGAAGTCAATGAGTATAGACTTCATTCAAGGCAATGCTGCCAGCAAAGAGGCCAAGAAAAGTGCCTGGTTGCAGTGGAATCCTGACAAGATGGAAGGTATATTTCTGGCTTATCCTGAAAGGGATCAGATTCCGGAAAAAATAAATGAGCAACTGATTGTAGAATTGTACTCTAAGTAATATTGTTAGTAAGTTTGACTTTAAGCGGGGTTTAAACCTCTTAAAGTCAAACTTATTTCTGTATTTACAGGTATTTTTATACTTGCTCATCGCAAAATTAAAGACAAACATTTATCCTCTCAAAGAATAATTCAGTCATTTATAACACATGGGTATTCTAAATTTTCAAAGTCCGGAGAAAATCGTAATGCAAAAAGCTACTGATTTTGAAGGTACTTTTGAATTCAAGCCGCTTGAGCCTGGTTTCGGACAAACAATTGGTAACTCATTGAGAAGAGTTCTATTGAGCTCACTTGATGGTTTTGCTATTTCTGCAGTCCGTATTGCCGGTGTAGAGCACGAATTTTCCACCATCAGAGGTGTTGTGGAAGATGTAATCGAGATTGTTTTAAATCTTAAGCAGGTTCGCATTAAGCAGCTCATTAAAGATGAAGACGGTTCCGCTGAGAAAATCTACCTTACTATTTCAGGTAAAGAGGAGCTCAGAGCTGCCGACATAGAAGAGGCAACCAATGTATTCAGGGTAATGAACCCTGACTTGTTGATTTGTCGGATGGAGCCTTTTGTAACGTTGGAAATGGAACTTACCGTTACTAAAGGACGTGGTTACGTGCCAGCAGATGATAACTTGCCTAAAGACGCACCTATTGGTGTAATCCCGGTAGATGCCATTTATACTCCAATCAAAAACGTATCTTACAAAGTGGAAAACACTCGTGTAGGGCAGCGTACTGACTATGAAAAGTTAACAATTGAGGTAAAGACTGACGGTACCATCCATCCGGAAGATGCTATCAGAGATGCCTCAAGAATTTTGATTCAGCACCTGATGCTAATCACCGACGAGAACATTACGTTTGATGATGCAACCAGCCGCGAAGACAACATAGTGGATGAGCATATTCTTCACATGCGTAAATTGTTGAAGACTTCACTGGAGGACCTTGATCTCTCAGTGCGTGCATACAACTGTCTGAAAGCAGCTAAGATCAATTCCCTTGGTGAGGTTGTCAAGTACGATATGAACGAATTGTTGAAGTTCCGTAATTTCGGTAAGAAGTCTTTGGTAGAAATTGAAGAACTCCTTGAAGAAAAGGGTCTGACCTTTGGTATGGATTTGTCTAAATACAAACTGGACGAGGAGTAATAGAAGGAATTCAATCAGCCTTTTGTTTTCGTACATTTGGCGTGTTTTTTAACTTTTTTGCAATTTACCGATGCAGCAGTCATTGCTTTCCGGTGTTGCGATGATAAATTTAATTATTCACAATGAGACATGGTGATAAGGTTAACAACCTTGGGAGAACGGCCAGCCACAGAAAGGCCCTACTTAAAAATTTAAGTTGTTCTTTGATTCAGCACAAGAGAATCAACACAACACTGGCTAAAGCAAAAGCATTGCGTAAGCATATTGAGCCAATTCTTACAAAGTCAAAAGACAATACGACACATTCCCGTCGTGTTATTTTCAGTTACCTTCAGGACAAGGAAAGCATCAAGGAATTGTTTGCGACCATCGCTCCTAAAATTGCCGATCGTCCTGGTGGATATTTACGCATTATCAGAACCGGCTTCAGAAGAGGTGATGGAGCTGAAACTGCATTGATTGAACTTGTAGATTTCAACGAGACATATACTACCGCTAAAACCGGTGCCGCAGGTAAGAAAAAACGTACACGTCGTGGTCCTTCCAAGGCAACAATTGCACCTGCAACCAAGACTGAAAAGATTGAAGAAAAAGTACAGGAGGTAGTAGAAGAGCCTGTAGTAGAAGCTGTGGAGGAAGTAACGCCTGTTGTTGCTATTGAAGAAACTCCTGAAGTAGTCGCAGAAGTTACTGCTGAGCCTGTAGCAGAATCTGTGGTTGAAGAAGTTGCTGAAGCAACTGAGGAGAATTCTTCTGAAGAAGCTACCGAAGATAAAAAAGAGGACTCAACAGAGATATAATCCTGTTTGTTCTGTAATAATAGTTTCATTAAAAAATGCTGATCCAAACGTTTTGTTTCGATCAGCATTTTTTATCGTTATACATTCAGTGTAGTGATTTTTCTTTTAATTCCCCAAGATACATCTGAATAGTGTTGTGCAATCCACAGTACAGCGAATCGCAGATTAGTGCATGTCCGATTGAGACTTCAAGCAGACCTTCCACATTTTGTGCATAATATTTAAGGTTGTCCAAATTGAGATCGTGACCAGCGTTGATACCAAGGCCATACTCCCGAGCCAGTTTTCCGGCTTGAACATGTGGCTCTATCGCCTTTTCTTTATCGGTGTAATATTCATGAGCGTATGTTCCTGTGTAGAATTCAATTCTGTCAGTACCCGTCAACTTTGCTCCTTCCACCATTTTTTCATTAGGGTCAAGGAACAGAGATACCCTGATACCTTGCTCTCGAAAAGTGCTTACGATATCTTTGAGGTATGATGCGTTACTGATGGTGTTCCATCCCTCTGTTGAGGTAAGGGCGTCAGGTGCATCCGGAACAAGGGTGACCTGGGTGGGTTTGTTTTGAAGAACAATACTGATAAAATCGGCAGAGGGATAACCTTCAATATTGAACTCGGTTTTATTGACGGAAAGCAGCGCAGGTAGGTCATCGTAGCGAATATGACGCTGGTCGGGACGTGGGTGGACAGTTATTCCCTGGGCACCGAATGATTCACAATCCTGTGCAACTTTTATCAGATCGGGAAGATTCCCTCCCCGTGAATTGCGAATAAGGGCAACTTTATTGATATTTACACTAAGTTTTACCATTTGCTGATTTTACGACAAAAATAAGTTTAATCATTAATACCGCATAATCTCATGTCACCACTCCGAAATTTGTATTTTCTGTTTATGCTCTTCATCTTTTGTGGGTTTATGGGAGGTGTTCTGATTATGGGGTTGCAATATGCAATGGGAATCGATCCATATAACTGGCAGGGCAGCATTAATCAAAGTACAGATGTTGGTCTTCGAAACAGCGCCAGGTTTTTTGCTTTGTTGAATAATTTGACTTCGTTTTTGTTGCCGGCCTTGATTTGTGCTTATTTTATTGCAAGAAAGAAATGGGCAACTTACCTGAGACTTACCGTTTTTTCAAAGCCAATTAATTTACTATGGAGTGTTCTGATTTTACTGGCATCCATTCCGCTAGTACAATACACTTATTCCATCAATCGTCAATTACTGCTTCCAGAATGGATGGTTTCAACAGAAGCATCCACTGAGGTGTTTATCAGGGGACTACTGAGAGCGGAGCATTCCTATGAATTCTGGTTAAATATTGTCCTTTTTGCGGTGATTCCGGCACTTGGGGAGGAGCTTTTTTTCCGAGGAATGATGCAGCAGCTTTTTCAGAAATTGTTCCGTAGTCCACAGTTAGCCATCTGGACTACGGCCTTTGTTTTTTCGGCGATTCACTTTCAGTTTCAGGGGTTTATACCACGTTTTTTGTTGGGAGGTATTTTGGGCTACATTTTTTTCCACACCGGAAGCCTGTGGATGTCCATACTGGGACATTATACCAATAACGCCCTTATGGTCGTTTCTGCCCACCTTTTCGCCAGTGGTCAGCTTTCAGTTGACTTGGAGAAACAAGAGTTCCCATGGCAGGCCGGCATCGCCTCGTTGGCGCTGACCCTGTTTATATTGTACATACTGGAAAAAACGAATGTCCGAACTGATGAAACTGCACAGGAAGCTAGCGGGGAAGAGAATCAATAAACCTGGTTTGTAACAGGGGGTACATAATTTTGCATCATCTCTATCAAAGTTTCAGCATTGTCTGAACTGAGGAACAAATCCTGATAATGGCTCTTCAGCATACCCTCATCACACATGTGCTGCACAAAACGCAGCAGGTGGTCGTAGTAGTTGCCTTTATTTAGTATACCTATTGGTTTGACATGCTGTTCAAGCTGCGCCCAAGTGAGCGCTTCAAATAGTTCATCCAGTGTGCCAAATCCGCCGGGAAGTGCAATTATGGCATCGCACTGATCATGCATGAGTTGTTTGCGTTCATGCATGGTTTCAACAATAATCATTTCTGTCAGACCGCTGTGTCCAACTTCCATTTCATTCAGAAAGCCGGGTATGATACCTGTAACCTTTCCTCCCGCCGCAAGCGCCGCATCGGCAACAGCGCCCATCAATCCGATAGAACCTCCTCCAGTAATAATGTCGATATTTCTTTTGGCCAACAGCGATGCGATTTCATGTGCACCCTGCTCATAAATGGGGTTGGTTCCTTTGTTGGCACCGCAAAAAATCAGTACAGATTTCATATTAGGTTTTTCAAATCAATAAATTAAAAAACAGCTTTTCAGTTCTGTCTTCATGTTTGCATGACTCCTACATTAAATCGCTCTATAGGGGCATGGTCAGCGGCCTCAATTCCCATAGAAATCCACTTTCTGGTTTCAATAGGGTCAATAATAGCATCCACCCACAGCCTTGAGGCGGCGTAGTAAGGAGTCGTTTGATTCTCGTATTTTTCTTTGATTTCGTTAAAAAGTTTTTGTTCTTCGGCTGTACTGATTTCCTTCCCTTTGGCCTTAAGTGAAGCTACCTGAATCTGCAAAAGGGTCTTTGCTGCCTGCGCGCCGCCCATTACGGCAATTTTTGCAGTAGGCCAGGCTACAATCATTCTGGGGTCATAGGCTTTTCCGCACATGGCGTAATTGCCTGCGCCGAACGAATTGCCCATCACTATACTGAATTTTGGAACGGTCGAGTTAGACACCGCATTGACCATTTTTGCCCCGTCTTTGATAATGCCGCCGTGTTCAGAGCGCGAACCCACCATAAATCCGGTCACATCGTGCAGGAAGACCAGTGGTATTTTTTTCTGGTTGCAGTTCATTACAAAGCGAGCTGCTTTGTCTGCCGAGTCGGAGTAAATCACGCCTCCAAACTGCAGTTCGCCTTTTGAAGACTTCACGACCTGTCTGTTGTTGGCAACGATGCCCACCGCCCAGCCATCGATACGCGCATAGGCGCAAATGATGGTTTTACCATAACCTTCCTTGTACTGGGTTATTTTAGAGTCATCGACAAGTGCTTTTAGGACTTCAATGGTGTCGTATGGCTTGGAAGATTCAGCGGGAATGAGGTTATATATTTCACTTGACTCAGTTAGTGGAGGTCGGGAAACTACTCTGTCAAAACCAGCCTTCGGGTAGTGTCCGATTTTATCCATCAGATCTTTTATGGTGTCGAGACAAGTCTGGTCATCAGGCATCCTGTAGTCGGTAACACCAGAAATTTCAGATTGAGTATATGCACCGCCAAGTGTCTCCTTGTCTACTGTTTCACCAATAGCTGCTTTCACCAGATAGGGGCCAGCAAGAAATATTGAGCCTGTTTTATCGACAATAAGTGCTTCATCGCTCATAATGGGCAGATATGCGCCACCCGCCACGCAGCTGCCCATGATGGCAGCAATCTGGTGAATGCCCATCGAGGACATTTTGGCGTTGTTTCTGAAAATACGACCAAAGTGCTCTTTATCAGGAAATATCTCATCCTGCATAGGCAGATAAACGCCGGCACTATCGACAAGGTAAATGATGGGCAATCTATTTTCCATCGCAATTTCCTGGGCACGCAGGTTCTTTTTTCCCGACATGGGAAACCAGGCACCTGCTTTTACCGAGGCATCGTTGGCCACCAAAATACATTGTCTGCCACGGACGTAACCGATTTCGATGACAACACCTGCTGCCGGGCAGCCACCATGCTCCTCGTACATGTCGTGCGCTGCAAAAGCACCGATTTCAATTCTGTCTCTGTCTTTGTCGAGTAGGTAGTCAATGCGTTCGCGGGCAGTCATTTTGCCCTCGGCTCTTTGTTTCTCGAGTTTGGCCTTGCCACCGCCAAGATGAATGCGCTCCAGTTTCTGTTCCATTCTGGAAATCAGCAATTTGAGTGCATCTTCATTTTTATTTTTCTCCAGATCCATTTATTTTCATTTAAGCAAGCGAAGGTAAGGAAATGTTTGGGAAATTCAAATAAACGCTGCTTGCTCAGTTTCCAAATAGAAAGCTGTTGGTTCCGATGCCTGTGCGTAGGGAGTCACTGACAAGTTTTGTATCCGGGTTAATGAAAAACACCTTGCTGCCGGAGGAAAAATCACCTGCATCTGCCATCAACAATTTGCCGGTAAGCGGGTCCTGATCCAGTGCGTACGGAGAAGCAAATGTTCTGTTTATGAAAGCCTCCGGTTCTTCTGCAGGTACTAATGTAGTTTTCCGGTAAACGGTGTTTCCCGCGAGGAAAAAGAGGTCTTTTCCATCATTGCTCAGCATCAAATTGGATGCATATTTTGGCACTTTATAAGCTGCTGCCACCTGTTCAAATCTGTATTCAAGCAGAGTTCCTGTGCCGGACTGATCCCAGTAGCTGCCGCAAAGAACCCAAATACTGCTGCCTGCCTTGACTATGCTGTTTGGTCCGGGCGCGGTTTTAACGGTTTTGATAACCTTTTCTGTTAGTACATCCACCAGCGTGATGGTAGAGTCTTTTCCAAATCCTCCGCTGTTGAGTACCCAGAGGGTGTTGGCATCCAGCAACATTTTGTCGGCTCCATTGCCGGTTGTTACGCTGCTGCCTAAAGTATTTGTTGCCAGATTGATAAAGCTCACACCTTTTGTCCAATTGCTTACAGCTGCTTTCTCAGCGGATATTCCTTGAAAATATCGCGGCTGGTTGATGCCCTTTACCGAGTCTACAAATGCAAATGTCTGAGGGTTGACCACATAAATTCTGTGGGCATTGTTGACCATCAGGTAGGTTTTCCCATTCCAGTATGCTGCGGACTGCAGGACGTTGCCAATTTTGGCACCTTTGTTTGCTACGGCGAAAATGTCGTCTGTTAAATTGCGGGTATCTCGGTCAAAATGCATGATGCTTCCACTGCCGTTTTGAAACGGGCCCTCATTGATGATCAGAACTCCCTTATCATAATCGGTTTGGGGATTGTTGTCGGCATCATCGTTTTTACAGGAGAAAAGGGAAAAAGTAGCAAGAGAAAAGAGGAATAAGATTAGTGTAGAGCCTGATAGGTCAGAAGTTGAAGTGAAAGGAGATGGACCTTATAAGTATTTAAGGTATATTTAAATAGTAACCGTTTCAACAGGTTCAACAGGTTCAACTACAGGTTCAACAACTACAACAGGTTCAACAGGTTCAACAACTTCAATTAATTCAACTGATTCATCTGATTCAATTGTAAGAACAAGATCCACTACAGGTTCATCTAGAACATCTAGTTCAACAGGTTCATCTATAACAACTGATTCTACAGATTCAACAAGTTCATCAAACACGATAGATTCGTGTAGAGCGGTGTCGGAAATAACAGATTCGTTTAGAGCAACACCTTCAATACTACAAAACATTTCTTATTATACATTAGGAAATATTTTATAGAATATGTAAAAGATTTATACTTCAACAGGTTCAACAACTACAACAGGTTCAACAACTACAACAGGTTCAACAACTACAACAGGTTCAGAAACAGGTTCAGAAACAGGTTCAACAACTACAACAGGTTCAACAACTACAACAGGTTCAACAACTACAACAGGTTCAACAACTACAACAGGTTCAACTAAAGGTTCAACAACTACAACTGGTTC